>CAYPNN010000020.1:8303-11402 GCA_964412065.1 uncultured Candidatus Bathyarchaeia archaeon | reverse complement strand
CCGTACACCTCTCCCACTCTCTAGCCAGACAGTATCTCCCGCAGTCCAACGCTTGAGACGCTGGATTTAACGGGAGACTTACCCGGCCGGCTACGGACGCTTTAGGCCAAATAATCATCCCCACCACTCGAGGGGCTGGTGTTACCGCGGCGGCTGACACCAGTCTTGCCCCCCTCTTATTCCCTAGGCTTTTTAGACCACGGAAAAGCCGCCTTCTTCAGGCGGCACTCGAGGTAACCCCTTCGCACTTTAGTGCATTGAGGAGGTTTCGCGCCTGCTGCGCCCCGTAGGGCCTGGACCCTTGTCTCAGTGTCCATCTCCGGGCTACCACTCTCATGGCCCGTACCGGTCAAAGGTTTGGTGAGCCTTTACCTCACCAACTGCCTGATCGGCCGCAGCCCCATCCTTAGGCGTGCGAACACCTTTGGGCGTGATACCATTCCAGGACATCACACCTATCGCGGATTAGCCCCAATTTCTCGGGGTTGTCCTCGTCCTAAGGGTAGGTTAGCTACGTGTTACTGAGCAGTGTGCCACTAACATAAAGTTCGTTCGACTAGCATGGCTTAGTCCCACCTCGATAGCAGTGGGGTCCGACGGGATCAATCGGAATGAATGATGACCGCAAGTTCACTCGTTTGTATTGAAACGAGGAAGCATTCTGCTCGACCCTTCTCGGACCCGAAGACGTCGCCGTCTTTGCTCGAGTCGTCATACATGTTCCCGTCTCTGGAGGTCGATGCTTCATCCAGAGGCCAAAGCCTCAGTCAGATCGTAGCCGCCGTCTGCCGACGGGGTGCGATTGCTCGCACCACCCTCTCCTCAGTGTAAAAATAAAAACATTATGCTTTTGGATGCGAAAGCTTAAAAAAGCCGGTATAAAGCAGTTGCATTTCTATATTTCAATACGTGGGGTACAGAATCTAGGCGGCTGTGACAAGTTATCGAGCTTAAACCAGTAGAATTTACTCGGGCAAGTCCTCATGGTCTAGCTGATCTCTTTCTTTCTTCCTCTTCTTGATCCGCTCAAGCTCGTTATTGAGGAACTCCTCATACTTTTCTTCGAAACTTTGTTGAGCCTTCCCAGATCGTTTCGTAACCCGGTCCCACACCGAGGACGTTACGCCACTGATCCGGTTTATAGACTCCTCCGCCACGAACTTCCCCTTGGAGTAGATGGAGAGACCGAGCTCGTTCACGAGCTCGAGCTGCCGTTCAAGTTGCTGCTGGAGCTTGGTGTACTGTTGCAGTGCCTCTTCTCCCTTCTCAGTGATCGTGAAGCCTCCCCTATCTGTCTCAGATATAAGACCATCCCTTACCAGCCTCCCTAGCAGCGGGTAAATCAGACCGGGAGACGGGGTCCAGTCGCCTCTGCTCCGCTCCTCAGCCTCCAAAATGATCTCCTTGCCAGTCATGGGTCGCTCTGTAAGAAGGTGTAGAACATAGAATCTCGTGAATCCTCTTGGTACTTTTCCTGATACCTTTGACATCGAATCACTGACCATTAGTCGTGTGTGAAACCGCGTCGGAGAAATATAAGAATATCGCTAGAGATATGATTGCTGGATATGGATGACGGGTATAGAGGGACCAATGAAGAAGAAAAAACAGAAAAAATCGTAGAAATGAAGAAATCACCACATTAAATAAATAACTGGGTGAGTATTTTTTTAGGGATTTGAATTGTATAACCTAGATTCAAGTCCAGAGGTAAGTCTGGGAGACGAATTAAGCGTACTAATACTAAAAGGCAAAGGAGATAGTATAATCAGTCGAATGAAAGACGGCAGAGTCATTTTATTCAACAGAGAGAATGTTTTATTCAACGAACTAGAACCCGGAATGATGGTGCAAGCCAAGGTGAGCTTCATAGCACAGAACTATATTATAGTAGACCCCGTCTCCCCGCCGGAAGGAGGAATAGAGGCGATCAAGCTTGGCTTACAGATGGTCTCAGATACAGAGAACTGGGAAAACGCCGTGATGGCGAATGCTTTACTCTACCTAATCGAGCTGCTCGAGGAAGGAACATAAAAACCAATTCTTTTTCTTCCATTATTTTTATTTAAACACGATTCTCAGGAAAGAGCCGAGAAACACGAGCCCCTCACGAAGACTGAACTTGCTTTCACCGTCGGCTCTCTCGTAAAACGTTATGGGCACCTCGCAAACACGGTGCCCCTTTTTCACTGCTTTGTAGAGACTCTCGAACTGGAAGTCCCACTTGTCGCAGTGGACGTCGGGCATAACGTCTTCCCAGAGCGCTCTCCTATACACCCGCAGCCCACTCGTCCAGTCAAAGACTTTTTTACGGGTGATAACCCGGATGACGCTGTTTGTCACAACGCTCAAGAAATCCCTCCAGAGGGATCTTCCCACTATGCATCCGCCGTCGACGAGCCTACTCCCGATGACAAGATCTGCCTTCTCTGCGGCTTTCAACATCTCCGGAAGATAACGCGGGTCATGGCTCAGGTCGCTGTCCATCGACACGATGTAATCGCCTGAGCATAAACTGTAGGCTTCTTTGTAGGCGGTCCCAAGACCTCTCTTTGAGCTTCTATGTAGTACCTTGATGTTTGGATATATTTCTGCTAGAGAGTCGGCTATCACGCCGCTTCCATCTGGGCTGTTGTCGTCGACTATTACTATTTCGTGGGGAACGCTTCTAAGTGCCTCCTGGATTCTTTGTATGTTTAGTCTCAAAGTCTTGATCTCATTATAGACTGGTGTGATAACCGAGACCTTTTCATCCATGAGGACAGCCCCATTATGCGTTGAAGAGAAAAACGAATTAAAAGTACAGTATCAAGTATCTGGATGTTAAAGTTACACCCTTTGAACTGATACAGATACAAGCCACACAGAGGGACAGAAAGCTCTACAGAATTCAACCCGATCTCACCTCGGGGAACAGCGTTACGCATCGCGATAATCCACATGGGGTTCTTCTACAACGGCGGAGGGGAACGCACAGTACTCAACCAAGCACTCGAGCTCGGGAGAAGAGGGCATACGGTAGAGGTATTCGCACCAGTAGTAAACGCCGATTGCTTCCCTGAACTCAGAAAAGAAGTGAAACTAACCGAGACGAGCGCC
>CAYPNN010000020.1:0-8293 GCA_964412065.1 uncultured Candidatus Bathyarchaeia archaeon | reverse complement strand
TGCCACCGAGTATGCCGCTGCGGAACGCCATGGGGATGATATACTCGAGTGTACTGGTTCCAAGAAAAAGGCTAAGCGGCTTCGACGCCATAGTGGCTCACGGCCAGCCAAGCGTATGGATGGCCGTAAACGTTAAGAAACGGTATGGAACCCCCGTCATATCGTATCTTCACCAGGTGAACAGGTTCTTCTCCCCGAGAGACGTCGACAAGGAGTCAGGATGGACGACGGACAGCAACCTGCTGACACTCGAAGCGCTACACCGAGGGAACCTGATCCTAAAGAAACTCGACTCGCTTAGCGTGAAAAACTCCGATGTGGTGCTGACGAACTCCGAATGGGTAAAAAATAAAATCATGCACTACTACGGGGTCACCCCCAACGTATGTTATCCAGGCGTGAACTCCTCGAAGTTTAGGAAGAGTAACGGAAGACGCGGACCGGTCTACCTGCTCAGCACGAACAGGCATTACCCACAGAAGCGCCTCGACTATTTACTGCGTTGCATGAGGGCGCTCGTAAAACATTACCCCAACCTCATGTGCTACATCACAGGGGGCTTCACGAAGCATACAAGATACTTGATGAAAGTAGCCGAGCGATACAACCTATCTGGAAACGTGGCTTTCACAGGGAACCTCCCCACCTGTGAACTGATAAAACTCTACCAGAACGCGTACACCTACACCTTCACGTCGCCTGAAGAGGATTTCGGGCTTGGCCCCATCGAGGCAGCTGCATGCGGAGTACCCTCCGTGGTATGGGACAACGCGGGCCCAAAGGAGACGGTGATCCATGGAAGCACAGGGTTCCGCGCAACCCCTTACAGCGTCAAAGAGCTGGCCTCGTTTCACAGGCAGTTAATAGAGAACCCCGCTCTACGCGACGAAATGGGGGAGAGAGCGTACGAATATTCTAGGAAAAAGTTCACTTGGGAAAAACACGTGGACGTTCTGGAGGATTTTTTATTTAAAGTATGTTAAAAGACGCTTTAGAAAAGGGCTCTCTATTATAGTAGTTGTCCCCCAAACAGGCGGTATCTATTAAATTATTGTTTATTAAATTTAAAAAAAGGATATTTTATGGGAAACGCAATGGAAACAACATCAAAACTAGACAATGGAAAAAGAATCGCTACAATACTAGCTATACTGATTCTGTTAACGTCTTCAGTAATCCCGATGGTGTTCGCGGGGATGCCGCCCACTATCCCGGGAAACGAGGTGTACATGAACGACGAAGGAGTCCTAGACTCCGACACATTTGTGCTATACCCATACGAAGAGAAGAGCATTAACATAGGCTTCAGCAAGTACGGTGAACTCATAGACGGCGACGCAGGCGTTGGACTGGAGTACGACGGCGTTGATGTCTTCGCGAACCCCGCTGTGGCTGAATGGAAGTGGAGCAACGGCTGGGTCATAGAGATACACTACACCGAGCAGAACAAGCTAAGAAGCGTCTGGGCCTACGCCCTATACTCCGACAACAGCGGCGTCGGTGGGATAGACGGCGACTGGAGGCAGATGCAGCAGTCAAAGGACGGCAGCGCGCTCGGAGACGAGCACGGCGGAAGAAGGACGAGCGGCTGGGCTGAGACGGATGACATCCGCCTCATCTACGACGGGCCGAGGAAAGCCATCTACCTGCTAAAGACCACCATCTACGACAAAGACCCGGGAGGGACCGGGAAGTGCCTCGTGGAGATAACCATCCAACTGGTCTTCAACAAGGTGAAGAAGTACGTCATGGAGATCAAGGACGTCAAGCGATGCGATGACAACAAGTTCGACGGACCCTTCCAGATAGAGTTCAGCCAGAGAGGCGAGTGGGACCTCGGCACAGAATCCAACAACGAGGCCTGGGCCGAGTTCTACGACGGCTTCGAGACAAAGTACTGGAAACACCCCTTCTATTACCCGTGTGAGGCGAGGGACCCCGTTGAATTCGACGTGTGCCAGATGATCGACCAAGACGAGACACTCGTAGGATTCGCGGCCTTCTGGCCCAACCTCATAAGCAAATGGGTCACAAACGTGGACAGCATCAACCACCTAGGCGGAGACGACATACCCGGAAAGCTTGAGACCATGGAGACCGAGGAAAAGTACATCGACGTACCGACGGCCCTGCCACCAAACGTACTGTGGCCCAACTACCTGTGGATCGACAGCGATTGGCTAGTCATCGACCTGCAGGACGAGCTAGTGGAGTACCCGAGAGGAGTCTGCGAGTGGAGCGACGAGCCCTGGGTGTTCAAGATGAATGTTCAGGGAGAGTACGTAAAACTCGTCCCAGGCCTACACTTTGAGTGGGACGGGGAAGTCCGTATAAACCCAGACTACTGGGTGCCAGGCGACCAGTTCTGCATAGTGTACAAGAGGTTCATGAAGGGCCATGAGGAGCATGTAATTATTCCAGCAGATTGCAACGAGCTTCCTGCTGACGAAATATCGTACGGCATGCTAGCGGAACCGAAGGTGCCCTACATGTTCGCCGAGTGGGACTTCGACCTAGACTACGACCACCCCGAGAACAGCACACAGCAGTTCAGGTGCGTCTCAGTCTACGGCCTCACCGACTACAACAACGCCATAGACCCGGACATGCCGGAACATGAGTTCGAATACAGGATAGACGCGGAAGTCACCTACCAGCTCAACGAGATCTTCAACCCGTGGGACCTAAAAGACGCAGCTCACAAGGACACGTTCCGGTGGGCCCAGAAAGGCACCTACGATGGAGGACCCATAGCACTTGAGGCCCACCTACACGACAAGTACGGCAACGATAGAGACTGCCTCGACGAAGACCACGGCCTAGTGCAGTATCCAAAGTGGGGCTACTACTGCCACGACGACGAGAAGGTAATTCTATACGACTCGACCGGCACGCTAGAACCACTGCTGCTTGAGAGAGGCATCCCTGAACCAGATAAAGAGAAAGACTACTTGATCGACCCCCAGACATTCACGTTGACGTTCTTCAAGGAATTCCCCGGCTACGACCTCTACAAGGTGCTCTACAGCACCGAACTGGTGGAGACCCCGCCGGAAGGAGAAGATTGGAGCGTCGGCCGATGGGAGTGGATCGTCGTCGGCGAGCCGAGCCATGCCTCTGACAGCATAGGCACAGGCATGGTTGCAGCCGCGTGGCTCGACTGGAAGAACGTGGAGACCTGGCTAAGCGGCCTAGACGTCGAGGCAGATGTCTACGGACCAGCCATCCCGTACGTACTGAGGCCAATGGACGAAGACTACAAGGACGACCTAGGGAGACTGCACTTCAAGGACGACTGGAGCACACCGGACGACTGGGCAGGCGAGGAGATCTACCCGTACGCCATCAGCAGCAGCAACGTCATCGTAGTAGGTGGACCCCTGGTCAACCTGGCGGCAGAGTACTACAACGACTTCACCGACGCCTTCGTGTTCTCAGAGTACGGCGACGGGTTCTACGCGCCCGGATGCTGGGCACGGACGACCCAGGGACCTTACTGGGAGGGAATGGACCCGGTCATGGCCCCCGACGACGAACTCTGGTACGATAGCACGGTAATAGACGACGACGTTGGCTACGCCATAGTATCCGCGTACAAGGACCTCAACGAGACCAAGGGTTTCATAGTATACGGGTACACCGCCGAGGACACGTACTATGCGTGCTACGCCTTACGCGGAGGACTACTGGAGTGGCTCCAGTACGTCCAGGACGGAGTGACGACGATAGTGCTCAGAATAGATTACGACGAGCTACACCCGGTGGGCTTCCACGTTGAGGAGGAGCTCGGGCCATTCACAGAGTGCACGGGATTCAACACCAACTTCAAGACGGGCCAGTACTACGAGAACTACAAGATAGTCAAACAGACGGTAGAGGACCGCGCAGCTGAGCTGGGCATCTGCTACAAGCTGGTGGACATAGAAATGTGTTCACAGGTCCACCCAGACCCATAAACACCCAACCCTCTTTTTTTCATCAGCAACGTTTTTCAGCGCCCCAAAGACCATTAAATGGGTAATCCTTTGTCGGACAAGCAGCTGCTGGTAAGCAAGATAGAGAACGGCATAGTCATCGACCACATCCCCGCCGGGAGGGCGTTCCAGGTACTGAGGCTCCTAAAGCTACCCGCCGACGCCAGAGCCCTCATCGCCCAGAACGTCGAGAGCGGCAGCATGGGCAGCAAGGACCTCATCAAGATAGAGGGCACCTACCTCACAAGCAGCGAGATAGACGTCATCGCCTTCGTGGCGCCAGACGCCACCCTCAACATCATCAACGACTGGCAGGTCAAGGAGAAGCGCAGCATCTCCATCCCCGAGACCCTCGAGGGCACCTTCAACTGCCCCAACACGCTGTGCCCCACCAACGCCAGGTACGGGGCCCCCAACACCAAGTTCCGCGTGGAAAGAGGGGAGCAGCTCGAGGAGACCAAGCTACACTGCACCTACTGCGGAAGCATCACCTACTACGGCACCATAAGGGACAGCATCCAGAGCGAGAGCTTCAGGATAGAGCGCCGAGGCCTCGTCTCCAAGGGCAAGATAGAGAGCGTCTTCCTCGACGTCCTCATCAAGGGCGGCGGCCTCAGGTTCCCCCCGAGCCCCGACCGGCCCTTCATGCTAAAGAGCGGCCGCCCGAGCCCCTACTTCGTCAACCTGGGCGCCCTCACCGACGGCGAGAGCCTGGGCAAGCTCAAGTGGGCGTTCGCCAGCTACATAGCGCTCCTCTTAGAGGAAGGCGAGATACCCGACTTCGACTACGTTTTCGGGCCCAGCTACAAAGGCATAAGCCTCGCAGCCCTCACGTGCGAAGGCCTCAACGAGCTCTACGGCATGGGCAAACGATACATGTACGACAGGAAGGAGGCCAAGGACTACGGTGACCTCACCAGCGACCAGGTCCTCGTGGGGGCCGGCTACTTCAAGCCAGGCCAGAGGCTCCTCGTCGTCGACGACACCATCACCACGGGCATCACCAAGGTGGAGACCATCGAGAAGCTCAGGATGCTCGGCGACCACGAGGTCGTCGGCCTGGTCATAGCCGTAGACAGGCAGGAGAGGCTCGGAGACAAGGACAACGTCGAGGAGATCAGCGCCGTCCAGTACCTGGAGCAGGAGATGGGGCTCAAGGTCCACAGCATACAGAACATAGAGACCATCTACGGCCTCATCAAGGACAGCCTGAGCGGAGAGATGCGCGGCCTCTGGCTGGACTACTACCGGCGGTACGGCACCGTGAAGCTGGAATAGCCCCCGGTTTTTATTCCCCCGATCACTCGTCAACCCATGGAGAAGTACGACGCCATCGTGGTGGGCAGCGGAAGCGGCATGATGATAGCCGACGCCGCCGTGAGCCGAGGAATGAGGGTAGCCCTAGTCGAGATGGACAAGCTGGGCGGCACATGCCTCAACAGGGGCTGCATCCCCAGCAAGATGGTCATATACCCGGCCGACATCGTCAACCAGATAAAGCACGCCGAGCGCCTCGGGGTGCACGCCAAGATAGAGAGAGTCGACTTCGAGCAAATAATGAGGCGCACACGGGAGTTCGTGGAGCAAGACAGGAGGCCCATGGAGGAGAGCATACCCAAGGTCGAGGGCCTGACCTACTACCCGGTCAGAGGCGAGTTCGTCGGCGACTACACCATGAGGGTCGGGGACAAGCTCATCACGGCGGAGAAGATCTTCCTCGTGACAGGGAGCAGACCCCGGATACCGCCCATAAAGGGCCTCGGCGAGGTGGAGTACGTCACAAGCAGGGAGGTCTGGGAGATGGACCGCAGGCCCAAGAGCATGATCATCGTGGGCGGCGGCCTCGTCGCGTGCGAGATGGCCCACTTCTTCAACGCCGTGGGGACCGAGGTCACGGTGCTGAGCAGAAGCCCCAGGCTCATCAAGCAGGGAGAGCCGGAGGTCTCCGAGATACTCCTCACGAGCCTCAGGGAGAGGATGCACGTCGAGGTCGGGGTGGAGGTGAAGGAGGCCAGAGGGGTCGGAGGCCAGGTGGAGGTGACGGCTGAGGACGGCGAAGGCAACGCCAAGAGCTACAGGGCGGAGAAGCTCTTCATAGCCGCCGGGCGTAGAAGCAACGCGGACACGCTCAAACTGGAGAACACCGGCGTCGAGATAGACGGCAGGGGCTACATAAAGGTAGACGAGAACTACCTGACGACGAAGACAGGGATATACGCGTTCGGCGACGCCATAGGGAAGGCCATGTACAAGCACGTCGCCAACAAGGAGGCGGAGCTGGTGTGGCACGGCTTCACCGAGGGACACGTGCACCCCCTGGACTACGACAAGGTGCCCTACGCGGTCTTCACGTGGCCCCAGGTGGCGTCCGTGGGCCTCACGGAGAGGGAGGCGGCGGCCAGGGGCCTAGACATCCTGATCGGGGAGTACAACTACATCGACACAGCCAAGGGCGCCGCCATGGACGAGGAGGACGGGTACGTGAAGGTCATCCTCGAGGACGAGAGCTACAGGATGCTGGGAGCCCACATCGTGGGCCCCTACGCACCCATCCTCATACAGGAGATCATCAACGTGATGAACGCGGGCGACGGCTCGGTGTGGCCCATAGCAGACTCCATGCACATACATCCCGCGCTCCCCGAGGTCGTGCAGAGAGCCGTCTACAGCCTCAGGGCCCCCGGCCACCACCACCACTGAGGTTTAAATAACGCCGCACGTCTTCCACAACCAGTTTCTGGTGAGTCAAAGTGACCGATTTGAAGATAGGAGACGAGGCCCCCGGGTTCTGTCTACCCGACGCAGAGAAGGGGCGGGTCTGCCTCAAGGATCACAGAGGGAAATGGGTGGCACTCTACTTTTACCCCAAGGACAACACCAAGGGATGCACCATGGAGGCCCTGGAGTTCACGGCGGCCGAGGACGACTTCAACGCCAGAGGCGCCGTAGTCATCGGCGTCAGCCCCGACAGCCCGGAGAGCCACACCAAGTTCATCGAGAAACACGGCCTAGGCATAACACTGCTGAGCGACACAGAGAAAGAGATGCTGACGGGCTACGGCGTCTGGCAGAAGAAGAGGATGTACGGAAGAGAGTACATGGGGGTGGTCCGCAGCACCTATCTGATAGACCCCGAGGGAAAGATAGCGTGCATCTGGCCCAAGGTGAAGGTGGCCGGCCACGCCGACGCAGTCATGGAGAAACTGGTAGAGCTCCAGGGCATGGGAAAGCGTTGAACATAACCGACGGCATCCACGCGAGACGCGCCTACAGGAGCCTCGAACCCGTCGAGATAACCAGCGAGCTGGTCGAGGACCTAGCAACGCACGCCGGGCTGTCGGCGAGCTGCTTCAACAACCAGCCGTGGAGGTTCGTCTTCGTATACGGAAGAGAGAAGCTGGAGGAGATGTGGGGCGCCCTGAGCAGAGGCAACAAGTGGGTCGAGCTCGCGTCCATGATCGTCGCCGTCTTCAGCAGACCCGAGGACGACTGCAGGATAAGGGACAGGGTGTACCACCAGTTCGATGTGGGCATGGCGACGGCCACCCTCATACTGAGGGCGACAGAGCTGGGGCTGGTCGCCCACCCCATCGCGGGGTTCAGTCCAAAAAAAGTCAAGGAGATACTGGGAATACCCGACGACTACCAAGTCATTACCCTAGTGAACGTCGGCAAGAAAGCCGACAGCATCCACCCATACCTCAGCGAAGACCAAGCCCAGACCGAGAAGGAGAGGCCTGAACGCCTCCCCCTGGAGAAGTACGCTTTCCACAACAGCTACACGGGAGAGTAAACCAAAGGACCACTGGTCGAGATGGGCGAGGGAAAAGCCAACAGGCTGATCGCCGAGAAGAGCCCGTACCTTCTTCAACACGCCCACAACCCGGTGGACTGGCACCCTTGGGGCGACGAGGCGTTCAAGGCGGCCGAGAGGCTCGACAGACCCATCTTCCTAAGCATAGGGTACAGCACCTGTCACTGGTGCCACGTCATGGAGCGTGAATGCTTCACAGACGAGACGGTGGCTGGACTCATGAACGAGGCGTTCATCAACGTAAAGGTCGACAGAGAGGAGCGCCCAGACATAGACGGAGTCTACATGACGGCAAGCCAGATGATTACGGGCGGAGGCGGATGGCCCCTAACCATCATCATGACGCCTGACAGGCGGCCCTTCTTCGCGGGCACCTACATCCCGAAGGCGAGCAGGTTCGGCGTAGTCGGGATGCTCGACCTAGTCCCCGCGATAATGGGCTACTGGAGAGACCAGCGTGACCGCCTGGAAGAGATAGCCGACAACGTGGCACACGGCCTGAGCG
>CAYPNN010000019.1:0-11422 GCA_964412065.1 uncultured Candidatus Bathyarchaeia archaeon | reverse complement strand
GCTCGGTGTAGAGGATAGAGCAGCCACATTTGAGGCTGCGGCGCGGGGTCTGTGGTTATGCGTGTAGACGTAAAGTTGATGGGGGTCCTCAGGGAAGCCGCCGGTTCACCGGAGATGGGGCTCGAGGTCGAGGACGGTTCCTCGGTGGGGGACACGGTTGGCAGGTTGATCGAGGAGATTCCGGCTCTAGAGGACGTGCTCATAGACAGTGTTGTAGGCAGCTACACGCCCAACGCGTTGATACTTGTGGACGGCGTCGAGGCGTCTAACCTGGAGGGGTCGTCGACACCCTTGAGGGACGGCTCCGTGCTCGTGCTCTTACCGGTCACGCACGGCGGCTAGGCATGGTTTTTATTGCGCTGGGCTGAGATGACGTTGAACACGTTGACACGAAGCTGCACAAAATGCAGTAAGGCTCCCTCCATCTATTATCGACGTTACTCGGGGGAGCGTCTATGTGCCGCCTGTTTCAACGACTCACTCTTGGAGAAGGTCAAGAAGACTGTAGGCAAATACGACATGTTCGAGTACGACAGCAGGATAGCCGTCGGCGTCAGCGGGGGCAAGGACAGCCTTACGTTGCTCAGGCTTCTTAACGAGCTGGAGAGGGACAGGCCCTACGCCGAGCTTGTGGCGGTCTGCGTCGACGAGGGCGTCAAAGGGTACAGGGACGAGGCTCTCTCCCTCGCGGAGAAGAACTGCAGGGAGCTGGGCGTGGAGATGCATACAGTCGGGTTCAGGGAGCTGTTCGGCGAGACCATGGACGAGATCGCCGAGAGGGACAGGGAGCTGGGGACGTGTAGCTACTGCGGTGTGCTTCGGCGTAGAGCCCTCGACGAGGCGGCGAAGGCGGTGGACGCGGACAGGCTCGCCACCGGCCACAACCTGGACGACATGGCTCAGAGCGTGCTGCTGAACGTTCTCCGCGGCGACATCATGAGGATCGACGCGTTCCACCCTGGGGGCCAGAGCCTCGAAGGCTTCGTGAGAAGGGTGAAGCCTCTGTGCGAGGTGCCTGAGCGGGAGACCACCTTATATTCGTATGTTAACGGCTTGGAGTTTCAGAGCCTGCCCTGTCCCTACGCGGAGGAGGCGATGAGGTCGGATGTGCGCAGATTCTTGAATCGCATGGAGGTCAAGCGCCCTGGGACGAAGCACATCGTCTTCCAGACGGGGCTCAAGATCCGTGGGAGAGGCGACGGCGGCGTCGTGGGGCGGTGCAGGGTGTGTGGCAGCCCCACCAGGGGTGACCTTTGCAGGGCCTGCGAGCTCTCCGGTAGGATGGAATGAGTTTTTAACCTCAGCTGAGAATAAATTATCGTGGAGTCTGTTATCAAGCAGGGCCACTGCGCCTACTGTAAGACGGCCATAAGGTCGACCCTTAGCCAGGGGCCTCACCCGAAGACCAAGGCCAGGTTCTGTCCCAACTGTGGGGCTCAGCTGTGGACGGTCTGTGAGTGCGGTAACCAGCTGAGGTACGATGACGTGGAGTGTAGCAGGTGTGGCATGGCGAACCCCATCTACCTTGGTAACGACCCGGATCTTTTCGCCGATGACGTGAAGCGTTAGTCTCTCCAATTTTTTACGGCTTGAGGAGGGCATCTGGGGAGGAAGTTACACGGTTTTACGCGGCTTATACCCTGTTACCGGGTATAAGCGTTTTTTTAAAAGCAGTTTTTATTACATCTCACAGGTTCTTGTATCTACTGAGTAAACTTGTGTCGACTACTCGATTCATGTTTGCTTTAGGAGCTCAGGTGTTTGTTATGTCTCTTTCTCTGATTCTTTGTGGTGCTGCATTCTGGTCTCGTGGGACTCTTGTACTCTCTCTTGCGTGGGAGGACTGCCCTGGCTCCAGTAGTGTTCGAAGATGTCGCGGCATAGGCTCAGGCCGTCGGGGCTCTCGGTGGCGAAGCCCACGTAGTCGAAGGAGCCGTCGACAAGCGGGAACGCCACTATGGCTTTCCTCTCGGTGACGTAGAGGAACACCTGGACGGCTTCCGCGAGCCGGGTCTCCAGGCGGCCTTCTCTCCACGACTGAAGCAGGTACTCCTCGTCCTCCGCCGTGATGTAGCCGGGCCTCTCGGCGTCGAGTCTCCTGTGCTCCTCCTTTTTCGCGGGGTCGATGGACCTGAACCTGATGCCTCTCCCGAGGGCCTTAACGCCGAGGGGCAGTATGTTGAGGAGGTACTGGTCGTGGATCATCCAGACGTAGTCTTCGGCTTCATTGAACATACTCTCCAGTAAGCTGAAGGTGACCCAGACGTCCTGAGTGAACCTGCTATTGCCTAGCTCGTTTATCCTCGATGTGAGTCTTAGGGGCAGGTAATCGAGGGTATGTGTGTTGAAGTACTCACGATGAGTAGAGACGAACAGCTGCCCAGGAACGAGGCGCAGCGTCAAACGCCCGTAGGGCGTCAGGCTGTAGGTTCCGTCAGGGTTTTTCTGTACGAGGCCAACATCCGAGAGGCGAGACGTATGCCTGCTGCATTCCTGCGTGGTCACCTCTATTCTCTGGGCGAGAGTCGTTATGTTCATATTCTCCTCCCTGAGGCTATACAGGATCTTAAGCCTCTCTTCGTTCGACAACTCGAAGTATAGGTCGCACAGCCTCTCCATGTCTTGAACCAGCCTCTGCTCCGCCCTTTCTATATATTGAACGGTATAACACGTTCGATGAGATTTCTATCTAATCATGTAAATAAAAAGGAGGCTAGCCGCCTTCAGTAGACTTTTTTGAGGAAACCCCGTACGAGCCTCTCGAACTCCTCGGGGACGTCTTGCGGTATCATGTGGCTCGTGTTCTTTACTTCAACCACCTCAAGTTCTGGCATGGTCTCCTCCATGCGCTTCAAAGTCTCGGGGGTGACTAGGTCGCTCTGCTCACCTTTAAGCAGCAGTGTCGGAGTGTCAATGCGCTCGACGTAGGGCCAGAGGTCCGTGACCAGGCCGCCGCGCACCCTGTCGCCGCGGGGCTTGAGCTTGAGGACTCCCCCCTCCTTCTTGAACGCGTGCCTTAGGCGGTTCTCGTAGTAGTAATCGGTGAAGAGGGGGTATCGTTCCCTCAGCCACTTCAGCGCCTCGGCCTCGTCCCTGAAGCTTTCAGGAGGCTCGGGGCGGCTGCTTCTCCCCGTGGACTCGAAGGGAGCTATGTCCACGAGCACCAGTCCCTTATATTCTTCTGGGTGCTCAGCGGTCAGCACCATGCCCATCATGCCGCCGACGCTGTGGCCTATGAGGACGTTTGGGGTGAACCCGAGCTGCATGTAGCAGCCCCTCATGACCTCGGTGTGGTCGGGGAGACTTATGGGCCTCTTAGGTGAGTCGCTGTCCCCGTGGTCGAGGATCGTGAGGCTGAGAACCTGGTACTCGTCTTCAAGGTTCTCGGCTAGCTTGTCCATGCTGTGCCCGTCCATCCCCATGCTGTGGATGATCAGAACCCTGGGGCCTTCTTCGCCCCAAGTAACGTGATGAACACTGTAGCCTTTGCTCGACAGAAATCCTTCCTTCATTGAAACCGAGATATTATAGGGTTAGGTGTTATTAACGGACGTGGTTCAGTTTTTTTAAGTTTAGAGCATGTTATTCTTCTTGGTTCTTATACATATCCATGGCCCACTCTATGAGCTTATGGGCCTCTTTCACATTCTCCCACTTACGCACCTCGGTGACGACGCCCTCGGCGCGCTTGTAGTTGTTGTAGAAGTAGGTCAGCTCGTCGATGACGCTCTGTGGCAGATCGTCTAGGCTGTTGATGTGCTTATAGAACGGGTCGGTGGTGCTCACCGCGACTATCTTGTCGTCCATCTGCTTGCCGTCCACCATCTTGATGTTCGCCACGGGACGCGCGACGGTGACGCAGCCTGTGAAGGTAGGTTCGTTGATGAGCAGCACCGCGTCCAGGGGGTCGCCGTCGTCGTCCAGGGTCTGGGGTATGAACCCGTAGTCGCAGGGGTAGTATGTGTATAGCACCCTGTTGAGCTTGAAGACCCCCATCCTGGCGTCGTACTCGTACTTGTTCCTGCTGTTCCTCTGTATCTCGGTGACGATGTATATGCTCTCAGGGGGATCTGGCCCAGATGGGAAGTCGCGCCAGTAGTTCGCCATAACGAGCATTCAGAGAGAGGACCACGATTTAAGAGATTCCATCCGGGTAAAATCCTTATCAGTTTGAGCCCGTGTAGACACACCGTGATCGCTGGAGAGAGGGTTGACCTTGAGCCCTTCGGCCTCGAGGACCTAGAGTTCTTGTACAGATGGAACAACGATCCTGAGTACGTGGGCGAGTACGAGCCGCAGGAGAGGGTGACCAGGGAGGAGCTGAGGGAGTGGCTTCTAGAGGATAAGCCCGGTCAACACTGGTACATAATACAGACGAAAAAGGGTCGAAGAGTGGGGCAGCTTGTCGCCAGGGAGAGAGAGGACAACACGATACAAATCGGGTACAGGATCACGCCACCATCCAGGAACAAGGGGTACTGCACTGCCTCGGTTAGTGCCGCTGTCAACCATTTCTTCTCCGAGACAGACGCCGAGAGGATCACCGCCGAGGCAAACCCTATGAACACGGCCTCCATCCGCGTCCTCGAGAAGGCGGGGTTCACCCAGACCGGCTACAAGGAGAGGGCCGTCGAGATCAACGGCGTCTGGATGGACGGAGCAGTCTACGAGTTAAAGAAGAGCGACTGGCTCTACATCTCGCCGTAGAGCTCGTCCACGTTTCTGAGGACCTCGCGCCAAAGCTCCAGGGTCTCCTCGGCCTCCTTCTCGTCGAGGATCTGGATGACGAAGCCGGTGTGGACGAGCACGTAGGTGCCCGGGTTGACGCTGCCAGGCTCCATGAGGTCGATGACCGCCTCACGCTTGACTCCCCCGAAGTCTACGACGGCGGTGCGCCCCTCGACGCTCTCCACAAGCCCCGGAACCGCTAGGCACATATCACAGAGTTGACTGAGTTGCCGCTTATATGAGTTGGGTTTAAATCCCGGCGAGCATTCAGAGTGACTAAATCGGTGAAAAATTTGGACGGGAAGTCTAAGAGGGTTTTCACGGGGATACTCTTAGCCACCTTCTTCGCCATGTTCGGCGAGACCATACCCCAGAGCTTCCAGCCCCTCTTCATCGCAAGCCTCGGCGTCACCTCAGCCACGATCGCTCTAATCTACAACATCAAGAACGTCATCCAGACTCTCCTCCGCCCAATAACGGGAACCATCAGCGACAGCCTTGGCCGGAAAAACATGATGCTCTTCGGCGTTGCTCTCTTCGCAATCATACCCTTCATGTACAGCGTCGCCCAGACGCCCATCCTTCCCGTCCTTGCCATGTTCATAAGCGGTGTAGCCGCCAGCATATACTTCCCGCCCTCCGAGGCGTACGCCTCCAGCTTGTACCCGCCGAATAAGGCTGGGGAGGCCATGGGCCGCTACCACCTGAGTTGGGCGGTGAGTTCGGTTATAGGTCCAGCGGTGGGCGGCTTCTCTGTCAGGTTCTTCCCAAGCTACAGGCCTCTATTTGTTGTAGCCGGGGTGATCGCCGCGTCGGGGTTTCTCCTCATCTGGAGATACGCTGAGGACGATAGAGACGCCAGTTGCCCCATGAAGCCCGGCGTCCAGATACAGATGATAATCTCCGAGTTCCCGTCCACCACGAGGAGGCTCCTCAGCAACAGGAAGGTGCTCGTGGCGTCGATAGCGGTCTTCGCGCATGCGTTCTGCCACTGGGGGCTCGTCACATTCATCCCTCTTCTTGGGGCAGAGATGGGAATGAGCGAGTTCATGATAGGTTTGACGCTGGCCGCGAACGCCGTCATCGTCGCCTTGAGTCTTCCCATCGTTGGGCCTCTTTCAGACAGGGTGGGCAGGTTCACACCCATAGCAGCCGGGCTCTTGGTGAGTGTGGCCGCGTTCGCGTTGTTCCCTGTTGCACCATATTTTTGGGTGCTTCCGATACTCAACGCGGTGCTTGGGCTCTGCGCGGTCCTCGTCTTCCCCGTCAGCCAGGCCGCCACCATGGAGGCGCTGCCGCCAGGCGACAGAGGCTCAGCCACAGGAGTCTGGGGCATGATTATGTCCCTAGGCGGCGCCGTCGGCATGTTCACAATGAGCGGTGTGCTATCCTTTGCCAACATCGAGTGGGTGTTCTACGCCTGCGCCGCCGTTACTCTAGTCCTGTCCCTCGTGGTGGTGGCCATGAGAAGCTACTTCGATTAGTTCGTCCAAATCACTTCATCGGAAGATCCATGAGAGTCGATGCTAGACTCTAGATCTCTTAACGGCCTTCACCTCGTAGGTTTCTGGATCTACTACGACGCCGTAGTACGTCTCTGCCGACGCTGGGGACACGAGGCCGTTGGCCACGTCCTCGACTACCATCTCGACGGGCCTGGTCAACGGGTCCCCGAAGCCTCCGCCTCCAGGGGTTAAGATAACCAACGAGTCGCCTCGCCGTATCTCCACCGTGCATTTAGAAGGCAGCACCTCCTCCTCGCCGGAGGCCCTTCTCAGGGTGTAGACGCCTGTGGCCCCCGGCTTGCCGCCTTGGAGGCCCCACGGCGGGATCTTGTGGCGCTCGGCCATGACGCTGAGCACCGCCTTGTCGCTCGTCAGGACCCATGTGCGCTCTATGCCGCAGCCGCCCCTGTGCCTCCCGGGGCCCCCGCTGTCCGCCCTGAGCCTGTAGGCGAGGAACCTGAGGGGGAGGTACGCCTCCAGGGCCTCGATGGGTGTGTTCATCGTGTTAGTCATGTTGACGTGGACGCCGTCGACGCCGTCCCCCGTCGGCCTTCCGCCGCTGCCTCCGCCGATGGTCTCGTAGAAAGTCCAGGGTTTGCCGTCTGGGAGCGCGCCGCCGATTGTTATGTTGTTCATGGTGCCTTGGCCCGCCGCGGGCACCTTACCCGGCATTATCTGGCTGAAGGCCTTCATCAGGACGTCTACGTTGCGCTGGCTCGTCTCTACGTTGCCTCCCGCCACGGGCGCCGGCCTTATGGGGTTCATCATGCAGCCTCGGGATATCCTGAGGGTTATGGGTCTGAAGCACCCGTCGTTCACAGGGATCGATGGGTCTGTGACGCTGATAAGCGTGAAGTAGATCCCCGCCACGGTGACGCCGAGGGGCGCGTTCACAGGCCTCTCCACCTGCCCCGAGGTGCCCGAGTAGTCGAACGTGATCCCGTCTCCCCGCTTCGTCACGGTGACGGCTATCTCGACGTCGCCACCGCCCGGCAGTATGTCCTCCATGTAGTCTAGGGCGCTGTAGACGCCGTCCGGCATAGCGGATATCTCGTCCCTCATGCGTCGCTCGCTGTAGTCCATGGTCTGGTCCATGGCCTCGTGAAGGGTGTCGACGCCGTACTGCTCAACGAGCTCGGCTACGCGCCTCGCCCCCGTGTTGTTGGCGGCGATCTGGGCCCTGACATCTCCCATCTGCACCTCCGGTGTCCTGACGTTGCTCCTGATCAGCGCCTGGATGTCGGGTTCGATGACGCCGCGCCTCACCAGCTTGACGGGGGGGATGATGAGGCCCTCCTGGTAGAGCTCGGTGCTGTCCGCCGCCAGGCTGCCGGGGGCCTTCCCCCCCACATCGGTGTGGTGGGCCTTGTTGGCGGCGTAGGCGACGACCTCGCCGTCGATAAACACGGGCGCTATGAGCGTGAGGTCGGGGAGGTGGGTGCCGCTGATGTACGGGTCGTTGAGGAGCAGCATGTCTCCGGGCTCAAGCTCTCCCCCGTAGGTCTCGAGGCCCACCCTGACGGCCAACGCCATGCTGCCGAGGTGCACGGGTATGTGCTCTGCCTGGGCGATGAGCTCCCTCCTGTGGTTGAATATGGCGCAGCTGTGGTCCATCCTCTCCTTGATGTTTGGGCTGTAGGCCGACTTCTTGAGGGCTATGCCCATCTCCTCAGCCGCGTAGATGAGGGCTCCCTTGATGACCTCAACCGTCGTGATGTCAACCGTCAACTCGCGATCCTCCTCAGTA
The DNA here is from genome assembly GCA_964412065.1 of uncultured Candidatus Bathyarchaeia archaeon. Lineage (GTDB taxonomy): Archaea > Thermoproteota > Bathyarchaeia > TCS64 > TCS64 > RBG-16-57-9. The sequence goes on along the minus strand of CAYPNN010000019.1, from coordinate 3,442 downwards.
CCAGGTTGCCGTAGTCGTCGGGCGTGTAGCTCCAACCCGGGTACACCACGGTTGTGGCGTCGTACTGCTCTATCACGGCTGGTCCCTCCCTCAGCCTGTTCAGTGCGGCGCGTTGATGCACCTCGTTCTCCATCCAGTCCCCCAGGCTCTCGTAGTATACCTTCCTGTGATCCGGTGGCTGGTCGGATCTGTTTCTTCTCCGTCGTCTCAGCCTCGGCTTCTCCAGGAGCCCTATGACCCGGAGCTTGGCGTTCACTATCTCCGCTGGCTCCTCCTCAGCCGAGTAGCCGTACACCTCCCTGTGCTTGGCGTGGAACGCCTTGACGCTCTCAGCTATGGATGAACGAGTCACGGGTTTCCTGGTGTCCACGCCGAGCTCGAACCCCTGGCCCCTGTACCTCATGTCCAGGGTCCGCCTGTAGCTGCGCAGCCTCTCAGGGATTCCCTCCCGGGTTAGCGTAGCCGCGCCTTCGACCTCCATCTCCCCGTAGAGACTCTCAAGCTCGGCGGGGTCGGCGTCCTCCGCGTCTCTGATCACGGGCCTGCTGTAGTCGTGGAACAGGTCTGAGGCGAGGAGGCCGAGGGCGCTGAACATCCCCGGGCTGGGCGGCACTACTATGTGCCCTATATCAAGCTCCTCGGCGAGGGCGCAGGCGTGCATTGGTCCGGCGCCGCCGAAGGCGACGAGGGTGAACCCCCGCGGGTCGTAGCCGCGTTCCACGCTGACTATCCTGAGTATCTTGGACATCATGCTGTTAGCTATCCGCACGACGCTGGCGGCGGCCTCCTCTTGGGAAACACCGAGCTCGGATGCGAGGCACCTGAAAGCCTCCTCGGCGAGCCCGGCATGTATCTTCATGTCGCCGCCCAGGAGGCTTCCTGGGTTAAGCCTGCCCAGGAGGAGGTTCGCGTCGGTGATGGTGGCGTCCCTCCCGCCTTTCCCGTAGCACGTTGGGCCCGGGACGGCTCCGGCGCTCACGGGCCCCACCTGCAGGGTTCCGTTGACGGCCTTCGCTATAGTGCCTCCTCCTGCGCTGCACTCCGCCAGGTCTATGAACGGGAACCTGACGGGGTAGCCGCTGCCCTTCACGAGGCGGCCCATGTGTATGGTTCCGGCGACCTCGTACTCCGGGACCACCTCGGGCACCCTTCCACGGATGGTGCCCGCCTTGGCGGTGGTGCCCCCCATGTCGAAGCTGATGATGTCCCTGGTCCCGGTCTGCTCCCCGAGCCAGGCGGCGGCGATCACGCCTGCGGCTGGCCCTGACTCGACCATGGTGGCGGGCCTCCGGCTAATCACGTTGCTCTTAGCCATGCCTCCGTTGCTCTGCATCACGTATAGCGGTGCCTTCAGCCCCAACTCCTTGAGGTCTCCCTCCAGCCGGGTGATGTAGGTGTGCATGACGGGCATGAGGGCGGCGTTTACGACGGCAGTGCTGAACCTCTCGTACTCCCTGTACTCGTTGGTCACCATATGGGACGCGGTGACGTAGACCCTGTTCAGGGACGCCTTCAATGCCTCGTACACAAGCTCCTCGTGCGCCGTGTTGGCGTAGCTGTTCAGGAAGCCAACCGCCACGCTCTCGACTCCCCCCCTCCTCAGCTCACCGATGATCCTGTTCAGCCCCTCCTCGTCGACAGGCGTGATCACCTCGCCGTCGTGGCCCATCCTCTCATCCAGATCGTACCTGTGCCGTCGCTGGACAAGCGTCGGCGGCCGCTCGAAGAACAGGTTGTATACCTCGGCGCGGCGCTGCCTGCCTATCTCGATGATGTCCCTGAACCCCTTCGTCGTGACGAGGGCAGTCACAGGGAGCTTCAGGTTTATCTGACCCAGAAGCGTGTTTGTTGCGATGGTGGTGGCGTGGCCCACCATCTTCACGTCGGAGGCTTCGCGGCCCGCTAAATACTCTCTGAAGGCTTTCACGACGCCCCTCTCCGGGTTCATCGGAGCCGACGGCGTCTTAATGTTGAGCACGTCGCCAGTCTCCTCGTCGAAGGCGACTAGGTCTGTGAACGTTCCTCCCACGTCCACGCTTACGCGGTGCAACCGGCTTCCTCCGATGTACAGAAGAGCGGCCGCGAACTGATAAAATAAACGAAAAAACTAGGGCTTCAGCTTTCTGGCGCCGAGCTTTATGGTCTCCAGGACGACGTGACTCTCAACTTTATCGATGCACGGTGTGGCGCTTATCTCTTCGAGCAGCCGGATGGCGTTCTCCCTGCATGGGCACAGGGCGAGAGCCAGCAGCTCACACTCTCCTGAGATCCGGAGCACCACGCTGATCTCTTCGTGGCACGCTTAGATGAAGAGCTGTATGTCGGCGTCCATAGCTATAGAGAGGAAGCTGGCGGCTCCCACGATCTCATCCACCTCGGGGATGAGCTGCTCCTTGGTGACATCCATGAGCTTCATGGAGGTGCTGCAAGCGTAGATGGTCACGTTCTCCGTCATCTTGGTCATCTCCAGCAGCTCCGGTAGGCTTGGGACGCCGGCGCTCTTGATCTTTCCCCTCATCATGCCCGTCCCCAGGCTCATGATTCCGGGGAGCTTCGCCGACTCCAGTCCCCCTTTCTTTATCGCGTTGAGACCCCAGAATGTGAAGAAGAGGTGTACCTCCATGTCCATGCTGCCGCCTGTGCTGGCCAGTGTGAAGACGGGGTACAGCTTGTCCAGGGTGCCGCTGTGGACGATTATCGCCATCTTGGTTGGTTTCTCTGTCACGCTAACTCACTTCGATTATGAACTTGAACTCCTTGTCCTTCTCGTTGGAGTAAAGTATCCCGTTCCCTGTATTCTCGGCCCACGCGGGGACTTCTCTCTTGCTTCCCCGGGTCAGTGGCTACGAGCTTTATCACCTGTCCGGGTTGCATGTTCTTGGTCGCCTTCTTGAGCTGGAAGATGGGCATAGGGCAGAACAGGTCCCTACAGTCCAGCTCCAAATCGTTCTTAAGATCAGACATATTACCAAATGGGTCCGAAACATGATGATATTTAACCATTTAGTAAATTATATGGCGCTTTTTCCTTGTCTCAATACCTTCAACAGAAACTTCTTGGTGCTGGACATTATGTCGATTGAGTCGAGCTCGTCGAGCTCCACCCACCTCGCGTCAGGGGCGTCTGAGCTGGGCGACACCTCGCCCGAGACGTACTCGCAGAGATACTCGAACAATACGTAGTGGTACCTCACCCTGCCGTCCTCGTCGCGGTGTATGGAGTCGAAGATGGTGATCAGCTTGACGGGCTTAACGGTTACCCCGGTCTCCTCACGGATCTCACGGACGATGGCCTCCTTCACCGTCTCGCCTACCTCCACGGCTCCGCCGGGGAGCCCCCACTTACCCTCGGAGGGAGGCTTCCCTCGCATGCCCAACAGTATGCGTTTGCCGTCGAGTATTACTCCGGCTACCCCCGGGTTAGGTCGAGTCGGGTACTGCC
>CAYPNN010000018.1:0-11790 GCA_964412065.1 uncultured Candidatus Bathyarchaeia archaeon | reverse complement strand
GGAGGCTCATCTACGTAGCGCTCGCGTTGGCGGTCGTAGCCTCCGTACTCTTCGCCCCGTCGCTTCTACCCCGTGGAGGAGATTACGGCGACGTCTCCGTCCAAGAGGCGAGGAGCCTCATAGAAGACAGATCGGATCTGGTGATACTCGACGTGAGGACGGCGTCGGAGTTCGAGGACGGCCACATCGAGGGTGCCTTGAACATCCCTGTCCAAGAGCTGAGCACCCGCCTCGACGAGCTGTCGAGAGAAGACGAGCTGCTGGTTTACTGCCGGACAGGAAACAGGAGCGCGCAGGCCGTGGACATTCTACGGGACGTTGGGTTCACAAAGATTTACCACATGAACGCAGGCATCACCGGGTGGATAGATGCGGGCTACCCGGTGGCGTAGCCTCCAACACTATTTTCTAGTACGTCTGTACAGTTTATAGAGAGAAACCATGAAGCTAGTGACTTTTAGGGTTCACACGGAGGAGCGCGTCGGCGCACTGACAGGCGACGGGGTCGTCGACCTCAACTCGGCCTACGCGCTTAAGCTCCTGGAGAAGATGAGCAGGGAGGCGGCGAGGAGGCACGCGGACGCAGCCATACCCACGTGCATGGTGGGGTTCCTGGAGGGGGGCGAGGACTCCATGAAGGCAGCGAAGATGGCCCTCAAGTACGCCGAGGAGCACCCGGACGCCCTCGGCCTCGACGAGGAGAAGATAGTGTTGACACTGGGCGAGGCGAAGCTGCTGGCCCCCGTCCCGAGGCCCGGGAAGCTGTACTGCGCCGCCGCGAACTTCTACGACCACGCCACGGAGCGGATAAAGGACCCGGATGAGCGGAGGAAGGCCATCGAGAGGCTCAAGAGCCTGAAGATCGACGTCCCCGACATGTTCCAGAAGCCCCCTACCCTGGTGGTGGGCCCCCGTGACCCCCTCATAAAGGTGAAGGCCACGGAGCGGATGGACTACGAGTGCGAGCTCGCCGTGGTCATCGGGAAGAAGGGTAAGTACATCCCTGCGGAGAAGGCATACGACCACGTCGCCGGCTACACCATAATGATCGACGTCAGCGCCAGGGACCAGGGCTTCCCCCAGGACGTTGACTTCCCCATGTTCAAGCGGGACATCAACTGGACCAAGGGCAAGGGGATGGACAACGCCGCCCCCATGGGGCCGTGCATCGTCACCAGCGACGAGATAAAGGACCCGTACAAGCCGCCGCTGAGGCTCAAGACAAGGGTCAGCGGCCAGGAGCGGCAGAACAACACCCTGGACAACATGATCGTCTGGATACCGAGGATCATAGAATATCTTAGCAACGGCACTACGCTGATGCCGGGGGACATCATCGCCACGGGCACCGTGGCCGGCGTCGCCCACAGCTGGGGCCCCGATGGCTTCCTCAAAGTCGGCGACGTGGTCGAGTGCGAGATCCAGCCCATAGGCGTCCTGAGGCACGAGGTCGTATCAGAGAGCTGAGCCACCACCTTTTTCCTTAAACATATTTCTCTCATCGCCGCATCTCTGTACACATGACCGAGTACGTCAGCATCAGGATAGGCGAGCACTGGTTCAAGGCAGTTCTGCACATGGAAGAGGCGCCTGAGACCTGCAGGAGGATACTAGAGGCGCTCCCCATAACTGGAAAGGTCATACAGGCGCGGTGGAGCGGGGAGGCCGTGTGGCTCCAGATGGACCCCTACGGCGTCGAGGCGCCGCTGGAGAACCAGACCAGCCACCCAGGCAAGGGCGAGCTGCTGTACTACCCCGGCGGCGTAAGCGAGAAAGAGATCCTAATACCCTACGGCTCCGCGTGCTTCGCCAGCAAGTTCGGGCAGCTGCCTGGCAGCCACTTCGCGACGATAGTCGAGGGCGTCGAGAGGCTCGCCGAGGTGGGCGAGAAGGCGCTCTGGGAGGGCGCCCAGGAGATCAGCATAGAACTCGGGTGACCCGCCGGTCACTTCTTTGGGCGGGTGACGAAGACTATCAGGCCGCCACCCTCTTCGTAGGGTTTGCCGTGGTGGTCGCCATACTCCTCCACTATCTCGAACCCTGTCTCGTCCAGCAGCGCCCTCACCTCTTCGACGTCGTGGATGTAGACGTCGCTTCCCTCATAGAACCTCTCGGTCACCCAGCCGTCCACCACATGGTCGTACCACATGTCTAGCGACATGAGCCGCTGCCCGGGCCTCGTGACGTGGTACCCTGAACGTATCACCTTGACGCCGTCATGGAGCGTCTTCCTCTGGACGAACCAGCCTCTGTCCGCCTTCAGCTCCTTGACGAGGTACAGGTCGAACACGTAGCGGCCTCCCGGCACCAGGTGTTCCTTGACGTTATGAAGAGCCGCCCTCTGGTCAACGGGGTCGAGGATGTGGTCGAAGCTGCAGCTTGGGAAGTATATCATGCCGAACCTCTCGGGGAGCCTGAAGTCCACGGCGTTCCCGAGTGCCATGTGGAGCCGGGCCCGGGTCTCGTGGTTCTCCTCTGCTATGTTCTTTTCTGCGGCGTTGAGCATGTGCCGGCTGGTGTCTAAGCCCCACGTCTCCACGCCGGCGCGTGCCAAGTGTATCGCCAGACGGGCGGTGCCAACCCCGAGCTCAAGGGCCTTGCCGCCGCTCCCCTTCGCCTGCTCAACGTAGAACTCGACGTCGTCCTTCTCGCCGAACAGATCGTAGAACCGTTCAGCCCCCTCTTTATAGCTCTCCATACAGGTCACATCTATAATCTGCTGTGGCTCCGTTGAATCACTGAGGTATGCGTCTATGGCGATATAAACGTGGTTTCAACCTAGAAGGCGATCTCCTCGTAGGCTCCGTTGCACGGGGCTCCGTTGCAGACGTAGGCGACGCGGCCCCCGAGGGGCGCTATCCACGACCATATGGTGCCTGACTCGACGCCGTCCCACACGCCGTGGTTGCAGACGCCGTCACCGTGGCCGCTGAGCACCTGCTTCACGTCCTCGAGCCCCACGCTGTCTCTGCCGCCGTACCACCCCTCGACTGTCGAGTACCTCCGGCGAGTGTTGCTGTAGTCGAAGCCGGGGTCCTCGAGGGGCTTCATCTCGGGGTCGTGGTAGTGGTTGGTGGTGGCTATGAACTCGTCTGAGTGCTGTACCCGCGTCAGTTCAGGGGAGGTCTCGACTCTGGCGAGTCCACCACCCCTGTCTGCGAGGAGGTAGTTGTGTGCCCACTGGTGGGGCGTGTCGCTGAGCCACTCGGCGGCTTCCTCGGTGGTACTTAGGTTGTCTAGCATCCACCTGAGGGCGACGTTCTTCCGTACCCCTGGTCTAGGTTTGCCGCTGTTGGCGGGTATGGCGGTTACGGCGGCGGCGAGTCCCTCGCCGTTGACGCCGCCGTAGACCCCGACGAAGTGGTCGGTGAAGACGAGGCTCGTGTTGCCGCCTTCGAGCCTGACCCTCATGGGGGTGAAGAACTTCTGGAAGCTGACGTCCCAGTCGTAGTTGCGTCCATAGATCGGTGCACCGCTGTCGGTGTGGTCCCCGGAAACGGCGAACACCGTGCACCCGGGTTCGATGCCCAGAGTCAGGACGAAACACTTCATGAGCCCGGCGTCCACCTCGGCGACGCTGGAGAGACCCTCGATCTCCTCGACGACGCCGGGGGCGTACCTCCTCGTGAGGGCTTCGCACTCCTCCGCGAACCGTCTCCTCGCCTCGGAGGCGGGGGGAGGCTGGAACCGTCCCTTAATGAGGGCACCGTACTGCTCACCCATCTCGCGGTACGTTCCCTTCAAATCGACTACATGCATGGAGAACGGTTTGGACTTGTCCTGTACTCTATTTAATGTTAGAGGAAGCCGCGTCAGAGGAGAGAGGGGTGAACGGGTGATGGAGACTCGCCTATTAGGCGAGGTCGGTGTATCCCGTGCCAGCTCCCTTTTAATGGGCAGCTAAGAGGTTTTATACCGTCGTTTCTCTGTCAGCTTGATGAACGAAGTAAAGTTCCTGAGGGACCAGATCGAGACCACCTTCAAGGGTGACTCGTGGCACGGCCCAAGCCTCATGAAGACCCTGGAGGGCGTCGACCTGGAGCAGGCGACGGCGCGGCCGCTGGGGGAGAGACACGCCATCTGGGAGCTGGTTGACCACACCACGTTCTGGCTGGAAGCCATACTTGATACGTTGAAGGACAAGGCCATGCCCGACCCGGTCACGGAGGTGAACTGGCCCAGGATGGGGAGCACAGAGGAGCAGTGGAGCCAGTCGCTTAGGCGGCTGGAGGCGGCGGTCAACATGGTGCTGGACAAGCTTGCTGGCTGGAGCGACGAGGACCTGGAGAGTACGGTGCCGGGGAAGGACTACAGCTTCAAGCAGATGCTCCACGGAGCGGTGCACCACAACCTGTACCACGCCGGCCAGATAGCCATCCTCAAGAGGAAGGTGTAGAGGCTAGCCTAGGAGCCTCTGGACCTCGATCACGTTGCCCTCGGGGTCGCGCATGTAGGCGAACTCTAGCCTGCCCACCCCTGGCAGGCCCACTTCAACCACCTCGCCCACCGACCCGCCTCCCAACGCGAGGACGGCTTCCTTGGTAGCCTCCACGTCGTCGACCGCGAAGGCGATGTGGCCGTAGCCGGGCCTGTTGGGCGCCGGGGTGTCGGCTTCCTTCTCCTCATCGTACTGGAACACCTCCAGGGTGGGGCCGGTGTCTCCGTGGCCCGGGAGCCTGAGATGCACACCCCTGATGTGAGCCCCGTGTAATGATGTAGCCTCGTCGAGCCATTCACCGGATAGGTCCCTCTCGGGCGGCACGGGGACGCAGCCGAAGACCTTGACGTAGAAGTCCGCCAGCCGCCTCCAGTCCCGGGCCACTAGGTTCGTGTGGGTATACTTCATCTCCGCTCCACCTTCTCCCTCACAGCCGCATAGGACGCGTAGAGCACATCATACGCGTGGGTGATGAGGTGCCTCATGGTCTCGTTGTCTCTGAAGCCCTCCGTGAAAGCCTTCCACCCGGTCAGGTAGTACTCGCGGTACGGCTCAGCGATACCCTGGAAGCCGTTGCGCTCCAGCAGCCGCAGCACGTTTGTCCGGTTCAGCGTCCACACGTGCCTAGGGTCGGCATACTGGCTGAGGACCCGGACCGGCGTCGGTGAGACCACGTAGCATAGCATCCTGAGCACCCGATAGTACTCCAGGTCGATGCGGTCGATGACCTGCACGGGCAGCCGAGCCAGAAGCGGGCCCAGTTCAGCCAGCTCATCCAGGTCCCGCGCCCTGAGGTGCTCTACCGGCTCCTCCGGCTTCAGCGGCATCTCGCCGAAGAGCAGCTTAACCTCCTCGGGTCTCTCGGGCAGCCAGTCGCCTCGGCTCTCATTCATGACCACGACCTGGGGGCGGGGGATGTGCAGGTGATCCGGCCTCGTCTCCATGAACCTCTCCTCGTAGAGCCTGGTGGTCTCCAGAGAGTAGGTAAAGCCTCCGCGGGTCTCCGGGAGCAGAGACATACAGTCCTTTGTGCCTAGGTGGATGTCGAGGTCGCTGATCATCGGCACATAGTCCACGGGTGACTCCCACGTCTTGATCCCCGAGCCTTTGAGTATCGCGTAATCGATCCTGTCGCTAAGCCTCTCATGTATCAGCCGCCGTCAGACCTCGACGGCGGCGTCCACGTCTCTACGCGCCTCTGCTAACAATTCCTTGTAGCTCATCGCGGTCACCGAGGAAATCTCAGTTTGGGGTTGATGATATATGGTTTACTGTTTCTGGGAGACGAGGATCATGCGGCGTGAGTACATCTCGAAGGGGGACAGGTCGCACTCGCCGTAACACGTCTTGTATATCCATCCAGCCTTCTGGATGAGTTGCTTCAGCTCATGCAGGCTGTAGAGGATATGGTCTACGTGGAACGTCTCCTGGTGTTTCAGGTCTTCCCCCTGCTTGACGTAGAACCTCCACGTGTTGTGTGCCCGGGAGTCCTCCAGGTCGAAGCGGCGCTCAATGATCTGAACCCTCCCGTCTTCGTGGTACTGGACATCCCTGTCCCTGAAGTTTTTAATGATCCAGTCACGGTTGGCGATGTCGATCACCAGTGTCCCACCAGGCTTCGTGAGGGCGTGAAGCTGCCTGATTATGTCCAGATCTGTTTCCCGTTCGTAGTAGCTGAGGGACGTGAACATGTTTATCACGGCGTCGAAGCATCCCACGTGGTCTTGCAGATGCTCCTCGACCGATCTCATGTCTCCTCGTCTGAACTCTACGTCGACGCCTCTCTCCTCCGCGAGCACCCTCGCTCTCTCAAGGAAGGCCTCCGAAATGTCGAGCCCTATCACCCGGTATCCTCTCTGCGCCAGGGCTGTGCTGTGTCTGCCGATGCCGCATGCGAGGTCGAGTACGAGCCCGTCTCCGGGGACGTCGTTCTCGTTGAAGATTTTTTCGAGGCCATCGGCGTCCTCGATGCTACTCGGGATGAGCTCCTCGAGGGTAGAGATGTATAGCTCGGCGAACCTCTCGAAGAGGCTCTCGGTCCAGTGCGTAGGCATGGTTAACTAACCCTTTAAGCAGTCTGAAGGGCTATTAAGGTAGCCTCACGCGTCGGCTGCCGCAATGACGGGTCATTGAAGTTGAGCACCGGTTTTTAATCGCTTTTTTACGTAAGAGGAAGATCAATATCATGTGATCGGGTTTGCAGAAGGAAAAAGAGTTCACAGAGTACTTGGTTGAACGTGGGAGCAGCCCAGAGCAGGTGAAAGCCGCCGTGATCGCGGTTGAAGAGGCCGTCGAGTACTTCGAGGCGGAGGGAAAGAGGCTGGACGAGGCGTCGGTGGACGACTTCAAGGGCTACGTCCAGAGGCTCATGGACGAGGGAAAGAACACGGAGGACACCCTCGTCGGGCTTGGGCGGTACGTCTACTTCCTCGACATGAAGGAGGTCTGGATATACTTCGCCGCCATCCTCGGGGGCCGCAACATCCTGCCCTCCATCTCGGAGAGGCTGGAGGAGATAGCGGGTAAGGACGCGAGAGAAAAGGTGTTCAGCGAGGTCAGGGCCCCGCCGCTGGGATCGATGCCCGCGGCGTACTGTGACGCCACTAAGAGCCTCATGGACGCGCTGAAGAAGGAGCTGAGCCCCGAAGTCTACTTCAGGGTGCTCGCCGGCAATCACCACAGGGTCAACCCGAAGAACTTCGAGAAGCACAAGGTGTGGCTGGAGGAGCTGGGCAGCGTCGACGCGTGGCTCAAGAAGATGCACGACGAGGCAGTCGCCGAGCTGGAGCACTATCTCCGGGAGGGCAAGGTCTGGTACGAGCAGGTCATCACCCCCGAGGTCGTGGAGCACGTCAAGGGCAACCAGGAGGTCCTGTCGGGGGTAAGGGACGGCGAGTGGATCTACAACACCAAGTTCCCGTACAGCCCCAAGGAGTACCTTGAGGAGAAAGACCCGCAGCTGAAGAGGTACTACATGTGCCACTGCCCCCTAGCAAGGGAGGCGATACTGACAGACGAGCCTAAGATCCCTATGGAGTGGTGCTACTGCAGCGCCGGCTACGGCAAGCTCAGGTACGACGTGGCCTTCGGCGTCGAGACGGAGGCCGAGGTTCTGCAAAGCGTCTTCGACGGCAGCGACACATGCAGGTTCAGGATAAGGATACCAGGACACATCATGGATAGGTACGTCTAGATCTTCTGGGCGAGTATCTTCTGTACCCGCCCTATCCTCCCGTCTTGGAGACGGACCTTTATCCCCCTGGGGTGGCTCCGGGAGTTGGTGAGGATATCCTTGACTGTTCCGCGAGTGAGCTTACCTGTTCGCTGGTCACGTTTCAGGACCACCATCACCTCTGTCCCTGACTTAACGTTCTTCCTGACCCGTCCATCCGCAGCCATTTCAGCCCAAATGCAATAACTCAAGTATATAGGCGCTTCGCTTGAAAGTGTCCAAGACACGACTGGATACAATAAGTTCTGCAGGATTATTCCTCATAAAACAGGTTAAACGTGAAAAACCCACCAATAAATAAACTATTATCCCATGTGACAAGGATATTGAACTTATTATAACTAGAATTCGATTAAAAAAATATGTAATTCCTCGATATTTAGCCGGGAAACGAGCAATAATCATGGAGAGGTATATTAGGTACGAATGGCTACATTATGTTATGAATTCTTCGCGTCGTACAAATCTAAACAGGATAATGCAGATCGAGAAAGAGATCAGGATCATCAACACAGACAAGGAGTACCTGCAGATTCTGCGGAACATGAAGATCATGGACGATTCATCCTTCGGTCGCAGAAACGTCGACGTGGAGTCACCGGATGACATGGACAGGATGATAACGGTGAGAAGGCGTAGCGAGGAAGCGAAGGACGTCGTAAAATCATATGAACTGAGGCTTCAGAAATTCTCTTCACGCATCCATGAACTGAGAAGCGAAAAGGCGAGCCTAGAGAAACAGTTGTTCAGATAAACTAGGCTCAAAACATGAAATTCCGTATAGCATAACGTTTTCGTCAGCTACCAGGTCGACCTCAACGGAAAATGCTGAAGATACATCGCCTGCAACAATGCCTAACACACCAAAAACCCTAAGTGCCCAGCAAAGGGCTGAAAATAAAGCCCCCGCCCCAATACACCCCTTTAAATGCATCCACTACGTATAGTTGTGTGCAGGATTCTTCGCCAAGCCACGTCCCAAGCGTGGAGGCAAGCACCACGCAGTGAATAGAAATGACATATGAGCCAGAGGAACACGAGACACGCCGCCAGGCCCTTCTCGATGGAATAAGACAGAACCACAGCTACAAAAAGATAGCCGCCAAGCTAGGAGTTAGACGAGGCGACCTACTTAGAGACGTCAAAGCCATGCGCCGAAGCAGAGACCCCGACCTGCGTAACGCTCAGCGCATCGGCCTAGCCAAGGTCGACGAAGAGAAACAGTCTGACTCTAAAAGACGCGAGGAAAGGTTCTATAACATGACTGGTATGACCCTCCACGAGAAGTCGTTCCAAAACATGGTCTACTTCTATAAACCCGAGCTCATGACAATCCTAAGAAGCGGAGACCGTGAGGCCGCCATCAGAGACCTCCCCAAGAGCACCCGTCGAACCCTGATGCATAACGGCATACTCACGAAGAGAAACAAGCCTGAGATCACTCAACAAGCCCGAGAACAGCTTCTTTAACCAATGAGATCCCATCCTATACTCACGTAAAAAAGCAGCACTCGCCAGCGCGCGCAGGCTCCGTGTCAATTGAGTGTGCCATCTTGGATGACGCTTGGACTGTAGCAATTGAGGCTCTCAGTTGGGTTGAACTAGAGAGAATGAACGAGGACTCTGCTTTAAGCAGAACCATCAATCAGCTCGACGTAGAAGACAGCGATGTTGTCGATGAAGCCAAGCTACTTGTTTTCAATGTACTTAAGCGAAGAAACACGCTGGATTATCTCATCGACGAAGCGTTGGCTCCTGATGAGCTCTGTCTCCTGGATGTTGGGGTGAGAAGCTTCCTGAGACTGTATACGTACATGATTCATTATCGTGGGGGCTCCTTTCAAGAGGCAAATGATCTCGCCGAACATGTCAGAGGTCTGCTGGGGTCAAAAAAACTTAGACCGGCTGAGGAAGCCATCGAAATAATCCCACATGAACAGCTACCATGGGACACCTTTACTCCAACCGAAGGTCTTGCATACAGGTGTTTCCATCCAGTATGGTACGTCGAGTACCTGCAGAGTTACTTCGACGAGCGAAAAGTCGTCGAAATAATCAAGTCCGTTGAGACCCCCAAGTACATTCGCGTCAACACGCTGAAAGCCGATGAATGTGTGCTAGACTCGTTGAATTGTCTTGGTTTCCAGTTCGCCGAGATACCTGAACTCAGGTACACGTATCAGGTGCTGGGCAGCCCAGAGGGATTGGTGGACACGGTTCCTTACCGTGAAGGTGAGTTGATCCTTCAGGATAAGGCCAGCGTGCTGGTGGGTGAGGTCGCCTCACCGAAGTCAACCGATCTAGTCTTGGATATCTGCGCAGCTCCCGGGGTCAAGACCAGCCACCTGGCTCAGCTCATGGGTAACAGGGGGAAGATTATCTCGGTTGACTATGATGAAAGGAGACTCGACTCATGGCGGAGGCTGACTGAGAAGATGGGCGTCTCGAACGCTATGCCTGTTCTCGCCGACGCCGCTGAGCCAGGTGAACTGCCAGATGAGATGGCGGACGTCGTGGTGCTCGATCCACCGTGCACCGGCACGGGGACGTTCAACGAGTCTCCTTCAGGTAAGTGGCGGATCAATAGAAACTCGATCCAGCGGATGGCTGGTCTACAGAGGAGGCTTGTCGCTAACGCTGCGGTTCATGTGGTGGATGGCGGCGCCTTGATTTACAGCACATGCAGTGTCACCGTTGAGGAGAATGAGGCAGTGATTATCGATTTCCTAGACAGGCATCCCTCTTTCGTGCTCAAAGAAGCCACTCCTAGGATCGGTGAACCTGGACTCGATCTCATGGAGGCTCAACGGTTATACCCTTATCTGCATGGATGCCAAGGATTCTTCATAGCAAAGTTAGTAAAAAGTAATTGAACTGACGTCAAACACATCATGCGAGTGCATAGGTGCATGATAAAGAGGGTTCGTCATACAGTGGGGAGACAGCTAAAATAAGCTGTGCACGACCCTTATCATTAGGCTGACCGGGGGGCTTATTCACAGGTTTCCGAGGAGCGGGTACATGCTAAAGATAATTCACATAGTGAGCGGAAAAAACAGATAAATAAACATTTTATTGAATTATCAACGGATTAATTCCATGTAACTAGGAACAAACTTAGCTGCCGCTGGGTTAGAAAACTGTTAACGCCGTGTACGGCTCCGATATCTCCCGTGGGATCGGGTCATCAAGCTGGCAATCTTGGGCAGTTGGTGGCTGCAGGCTGAATACCTCGGCCTAAGCCTTGGCACTTACACCTCAGCTCCATCAAACTCGTCTTCTACGAGCGCCCTCCAGCCCGAAGGCACGGATGTCTATTTTTAGGAGCGGCTTCGGGCTTAGATGCTTTCAGCCCTTATCCGCGGCGGCGTAGCTGCCCGGCGATGCCTTGTCAGACAACCGGTACACCAGAGGCCACAGCGCATTGTTCCTCTCGTACTAAATGCACTTTCCCCTCAGACATCCAACACTCCCAGTAAATAAAATCCGACCTGTCTCGCGACGGTCTAAACCCAACTCACGATCCCTTTTAATAGGCGAGCAGCCTCACCCTTGGCCCCTTATGCAAGGCCAGGATAGGAAGAGTCGACATCGAGGTACCGAACCGCGAGGTCGATGCGAACTCTCGCCCGCGACAAGCCTGTTATCCCCGGGGTAACTTTTCTGACACTACCAGCCCTCATTAATAAGGACATGATAGCTCGTTAAGCCTGGCTTTCACCTTCGGAAACCCTATTGTTAGGTATCCGATCAAGCTAGCTTTTGCCTTTACACTCTACGGAGGGTTTCTGTCCCCCCTGAGCTAGCCTTAGGGCCCCCTCGATTCCTTTTCAAGGGGGTGCCGCCCCAGCCGAACTGCCCATCTGCCGTTGTCCCAGACAACGTGGCCTTGGTAAGAGAAGCAGTCACAAGAGTGTGGTGTTCCATTGACGCCTCCTACGCACCCGGAGATGCGTACTCACTGGCTCCCACATACGCTCTGCAAAAGCAACCGGTTCCCAGCAACAGACTGCAGTAAAGCTCCACGGGGTCTTCTTGTTCCACTGGAAGTCGCTGGACTGTTCGTCCAGCAGGTGGGTTCACCGGGGTCCTGGCGGGGACAGTGGGGTCCTCGTGGATC
>CAYPNN010000017.1:0-12211 GCA_964412065.1 uncultured Candidatus Bathyarchaeia archaeon | reverse complement strand
GTCAACGAGAAGGTCGCTTTCGACATAGGGGCGGGTGTCTCATACGGAGGAGCCCGCTGCTTGGTCACCATGAAGAGCGCCGGCCTCAACGTCGCCAGCGACTCCATGGTGAGCGCCGCCTACAGCGACCTCGTGGGTGGGCTCGTCGTATACGTTGCCGACGACCCTGGTGTCCACGCGGGCATGGAGGAGCAGGACAGCCGCATCTTCGCCGCCGCCAGCCTGCTTCCCATGCTCGACGTCTCGGACTCTCAGGAGAGCAAGGACGCCGTGGTCGACGCGTTCGGGTACAGCGAGACCCACAGGGTGCCGGTCATCGTGAGGTCGACGTCCAGGGTCGCCCACGGCAGGAGCCCCGTGGTATACGGGCCCATCGAGAAGGTGAGGCGGAAGCCGCACCTTGGGCGTGACATAAGCGTGTACACACGGGCGTCCCCCGTGTGGTGCATGCGGCAGCACGCCGACCTCAACCGTAAGGTGGACGCCCTCGCCCCCCTCGTGGAGACCGGCCACAACGAGCTCACCCTCAGGCCTGGGCAGAGGCTGGGGGTGGTAGCCTCGGGTGTCAGCTGGGACTACCTGATGGACGTCGTCTCGAGGCGCGGCCTCGAGCTGGCGACCCTCAAGGTGGGCAGCGTCAACCCGCTACCCCTCAGCCTCTTCTCCAGGCTCGTCGCCCAGATGGACAGGCTCCTCGTGCTGGAGGAGCTGGAGCCCTACGTGGAGCTGCGGCTCAAGGCGGTTATCGCCGACCAGCCGAGGAGGGTGGCTGTCCTCGGTAAGATGGACGGCACGCTCCCGAGGGTGGGCGAGTACGACTACGACCTCGTGGAGCAGGCTGTGCTCAGGCTCATCGGGGCGCCGGAGGCGAGCGACACCGAACTCGCCTCTCGTCGGGACGAGGCGCGTAAGCTGGCTCCGGGGAGGAGCCTCCCCTTCTGCCCAGGCTGCCCCCACAGGGGCACGTACACAGCCCTCTCCCAGGCATTGAAGGAGCTGGGCTACGGGAAGGGCGAGGTCATCGTGACCGGCGACATAGGCTGCACCATACTGGGCATGCACCCGCCCTTCGACATGTGCTGGATGGAGGTCAGCATGGGGGCCAGCATAGGGCTGGCGATGGGCCTCAAACGGGCTGGCGTCGAGGCCCCCGTCGTAGCCGCCATCGGCGACAGCACCTTCTTCCACGCGGGGCTGCCGCCCGCCGTCAACGCGGCGTGGAGCGGCTCCCCCGTCGTGATAGCCGTCCTGGACAACGAGATCACGGGAATGACCGGGCACCAGCCATCCCCCGCCAGCGGGTTCAACGCCCTCCACCAACCCGTAGACGTGATCAGGATAGAGGACATGCTCAGGGCGTCCGGGATAGACAGTGTCAGCGTCACGAGCCCCTTCAACCTCGCCGAGTCCAAGGAGGCATTCAAGGACGCCATCCAGCACGACGGCCCCTCCGGCGTGGTGCTGAGGGGCGCATGCGCCCTGGTCGCGCGCAGGAACCGCCTCACCGGCCCCCCGAGCCACGTGGACCCAGACAGGTGCACGGGATGCCTCCTCTGCGTCAGGACCCTCAGCTGCCCGGCGATAGATGTCAGGGACGGCAAGATGGCGATAGACGGCGACGCGTGTGTGGGCTGCGGACTCTGCGCACAGGTATGCCCCTTCCAAGCCATACAGGGAGGCGACCGGCGACGGTGAAGGAGTACAACATCCTCGTATCCAGCGTCGGCGGCCAGGGCGGCGTAACCCTGGCCAGGGTCATCTCCGACGCCGCCATGAGCCAGGGGCTGAACCTCCGGGTCGGCGAGACGCTGGGCATGGCCCAGAGGGGAGGCGCCGTGCAGAGCCATATCAGGCTCGGCGACGATGTCCACGGCCCCCTCATACCGTCCGGCGGCGCAGACGCCCTCCTCGCCTTAGAGCCAGGCGAAGCCGTGAGGGTCGCCAGGTACCTCGGCCCCGGCACAAGGGTGATCATGAACACGACCCCGACACACCCCATCCCGGTGATGCTGGGGCAGGCCACGTACCCGAGCCTCAAGGAGATAACGGGCGCCCTGGAGGCCGTCGGCTGCGAGGTGCACGCCATAGACGCCACGCGCATAGCCCAGGAGGCCGATGCGCCGCGGAGCCTGAACGTGACGGTGCTGGGAGCCTACATGGCGCTCGGCGAAGGAGTGCTGACGGGGGACGCGGTCAAGGAGGCGCTCAGGCGGAGCCTGCCTGCGAGGCACCTGGAGCAGAACCTGAGGGCCTACGAGAGGGGCTTCGAGGCACTCAGGAGGTGACGGTGAGGCACGCATCGCCACATCTCATCACCACGGATATAATGCCAGTCTGTGATGCTGGGCAGGGTTCACCCATCGCATCTCGGTCTCCCGCCGAACCCCGTCACGTCGTCAACGGAGAAACTGTGCGAGGGGTCGGGCGGGTCCCCGTCGGTTGAGCCTCTTCACTGGCTCCTGCTCTTCCAGTGCTCCGCTATCTCCCGGGCCGTGGCGAACCATGCCCCCGGGCGCTTCATGTAGTTTATAATACGCTCCAGCAGCATCATGTTCCCAGGTTTGCCGATGATCTGCGGGTGGAACATGCTCGTCCAGCAGAGGCCGTAGCGATAGTAGCCGTCGAAGGCGTTCGTCCATATCTGGTAGCCCGTCTCTGGGCTCATCATCCTGGCCTTGTAGCTGCCGAAGGGGTAGTCGGCGAAGAGGTGGAAGTCGTCCATCTCGTAGTAGCTGGGCACCTCCACCAGGCCGTTAGGCAGCGTGTAAGGCATGTCGCTGCCCCTGAGGCTGCTGTCGTAGATGAAACCGTTCTCCGCGAGTATGTCCAGGGTGTTGGGGCTCAGCTCGCCGCCCGCCGTCCTGTTCCCCACCGGCCTGTACCCCGTGGCGTCCTCGATGGCCTGCACGCATCTCAGCAGCCTCTCGGTCTCCTCCTCCCTTCCCAGGTGCTCTATCTCCTCATGCATCCAGCCGTGGGTAGCCACGTCGTGGCCCCGCCTCACGATCTCAGCCACCTCGTCGGGGTGGTTCACGGCGTTCATGGCCACCACGAAGAAGGTGGACTTGACCCTGTACTCTTCCAGGAGGTCCAGTATCCGGGGGATGACGCCCTCACTCCAAACGTATTCGCCCTGGCTGAGGACCCTAGGCATCTTAGCCACGTCTGGGTTGTTGCCCATGAAGACGTACTCGGCGTCAAGGTCGAAGGTGAAGCAGGCGGCGCACCTGCCGCCGCCCGGCCAGACAGACGTCATAGCATATTGTTGACTTCAGGGGTTAAAGATTCACCGTCTGTGAAGACCCGCAGTGACCTATGTGTGTAGGTGCCTGGAAGCGAGGGAAACCAAATTCACCAGTATCCGGGAATAAATCTATGAACAATCATGGCAAGGTGTAAATACGGGTCCCTGAAACTGCATTGAGAAGACTAAGGGAGAAACCTCTCCAAGATGGGTGGAGGTCGCATCTTCGAAACCCCGAGGCAAAAAAGATGTCGTATAGCATGCCAACGACGTTACGCAGGTTTTCATTGCGGCGGCCTCGCACCTTCAGAACCCTTAGGCTACCCGAGGAATCATTTTGGAACAAGTTAGCGAGACAGTGAAATCCGCCTCCAAGAATGCCGACGAGGTCATTCTGGAGCTGGGAACGGACCCTGCGAAGGGGCTTACCTCCGCCGAGGCAGAGGCCAGGCTAGGGAGGTACGGGGAGAACTCCCTGGGGGAGGCAGAGAAGGAGAGCTTCCTAGGCGCCCTGGCAGAGGAGGCGAGGGAGCCCATGATCCTGCTCCTGCTGTTCGTCGGCGTCCTCTACAGCCTCTGGGGCAGCATCCTGGACGCCGTCACCATATTCACCGTCATAGCCATACTGGTCCTCAGCGAGGTGTACAACGAGTACAAGGCCGAGCAGGGGATGGAGTCCCTCAGGAAGCTGGCTTCCCTGACGTCCCTGGTGGTGAGGGATGGGCAGGTGAAGGAGGTGCCCACCACGGACCTGGTGCCTGGGGACATACTTCCTCTGAGCGTGGGCGGGAAGATACCGGCTGACGCCCGCCTCATCAAGTCGTACGGGCTGCAGATAGACGAGTCGTCCCTCACGGGGGAGTCCATACCCGTGATGAAGGACGCCGGCGCCGTGCTCCCAGAGGGCTCACAGGTGACGGCCCTCTCCAACATGGTCCTCACGGGCACCCTCATCGTCCAGGGGGAGGGGCTCTCGGTGGTCACCTCCACTGGTCGAGACACCGAGCTGGGCCGGGTCGCTGAGCTGGCGGAGGAGGCGGAGGAGCCCGAGACGCCTCTGCAGGAGACCATGGAGGAGATCTCCAAGACCCTTCTGTGGGTCGCCGTCTTCTTCAGCGTCACGATCCCCGCCCTAGGCTACCTCAGGGGACAGCCCCTGAGGACCATGATCCTCACGGGGCTTTCACTGTCCTTCGCCGTCATCCCGGAGGAGCTGCCCATCGTGATAACCATGGTGCTCTCCATAGGCACCTACGCCCTATCCAGGCGCGGAGCCCTCGTCAAGCACCTGAGAGCCTCGGAGACCCTGGGCAGCGTCACCGTCATCGCGACCGACAAGACAGGCACGATAACGGAGAGCGTGATGAGGCTCGGACACTTATACTCAGACGACGGGCTGGTTGAGCCCACGGCCGCGGACCCGGACCGGGGAACATTGGAGGTGGGGGTGCTGGCGACTCACGCCCTCGAGACGCTGGAGAACACTAGACTCAGGGGCTTCAACCCCATGGGGGCGGCTATACTGGACTCCGCCGTCAAGGCGGGGGTCTCAGTGGACGACCTCAGAGGCCGCTCCCTGGTGAACGAGTTCAGCTTCGACACAGAGACCAAGATGGCCTCCTACGTGTACAGGGGCGGCGACGGCCTGAGGGTGTACTCGAGCGGGGCTCCCGAGGCCGTCATGACCCGTTCGAGCATGATGCTCAGGGGCGGCTCGGAGGCTGCCTTCGGCTCGGCTGAGAGGGAGCGGGCCTCCGCCGCGGTGGAGGAGATGACGCTGAGGGGCGAGAGGGCGCTGGCCTTCGCCTACAAGGACATCGGGGAGGAGGAGCAAGGCGTCGCCCCGGCGGGCGGCCTCGTCTTCGCTGGCGTGGTCGGCTTCATAGACCCGCCCAGGGCCGAGGTGCCCGAGGTCATCAAGATGTGCACGGATGCCGGCATACGCGTAATAATGCTCACGGGGGACCACCCCGAGACGGCCAAGGCCGTCGCCGGCCAGGTCGGGATCGACGGCGGCAGCGGCGTCCTCACGGGGCCCGAGGTGTCGGCCATGACCGACGAGCAGCTTGGGGATGCCCTGGACTCGACCTCCATCTTCGCCAGGATCACCCCAGCGCACAAGCTCAGGATCGTGCGGCTTCTGAAGAACGGTGGGGAGATCGTGGCGGTGACGGGCGACGGAGTGAACGACGCCCCCGCGCTCAAGGAGGCGGCCATAGGCATCGCCATGGGGATCCGTGGCACGGACGCGGCCAAGGAGGCCGCGGACATGATCCTCACCGACGACAACTTCGTATCCATAGGGAGCGCGATCAGGGAGGGGAGGAAGATCTTCGACAACCTGAGTAAGGGCGTCAAGTACTACCTCGCCGTCAAGGTGGCCCTGGTCCTCATCTTCGTCCTGCCCATCGTCCTGGACGTGCCTCTACCCTTCGCACCAATCCAGATAATCATCCTGGAGATGTTCATGGACCTGGCGGCCTCAAGCGGGTTCGTTGCGGAGGGCTTCGAGCCTGACCTCATGAGGAGGCCCCCCAGGGACCCCGAGGCCAAGTTCCTGGACGCAGGCACCCTGACGGGCATATTCGTGAGCGCCGTCAGCCTCTTCGTGGCGGTCTCATACTGCTACCTCACAGTCTACTACAGGACGGGAGACCTGGTGTACTCGCAGACCGTCGCGTTCTCCGCCTGGATCCTCTCCCACATCTTCCTCGCCTTCGTGAGGCGCTCCGAGGCGGAGCCTCTGCTGAAGAGGGGCATCTTCTCCAACAGGGTTATGGTCCTCTGGGCGGTGACGGCCATAGGCATGCTGGCGGCCTCGACCTACGTACCCTTCCTCCAGGGCCTCGTGAGGACTGCTGCGTTGGCGCCTGGTGACTGGGTGACGGCGGTCGGCGCCTCCTTCCTGGCCACGTTCTGGATAGAGGCTTTGAAGTACCTTAGACGAGGATGAGGAGGCGCGCCGCGGGGTCCCTCTATGACAGTTCAAGCGAGATGACGCCCTCCCTCCAAACGTAGTCCCCCTGAGACAGGACCTGGGGCATCTCCACGACCCCAGGCATGTTCCCCATGCAAACGTACTCTGCGTCGAGGTCGAAGATGAAGCACACGGCATACCTCTCACCGTTAGGACACACAGAACTCATGACAACTCAGAATACATGCCATCAGCGTGTGTAAGGCAACTCGGGGCTAAGCCTATATCTACAAAAAGGAAATCGTTCACAAGAGACCGCATGAACACCTCAGACGAGTTGCTCTACGGCGAGGACTACGACGCCCACCTCCTATTCCATGTCTTCTTCGCGGCGGCAATCGTGCTACTGACCTACTTGTCGATGAGCCCCTTCAACGCCAGGCTCCCCAGATCTTCGCAGGCGCTCATCATCTTCGCGGACGTAGCCGTGATATTCCTCTACCTGAACCTCAGGAAACTGAGGATCAGGGTGACGGAGAGCCAGCTCAGAATCGCCTTCGGCGTAATAGGGACAAACATACCGCTGTCGGAGGTCCTCCACGTCGAGGCTGAGAAGCCGTCGTTCTGGAGGTACGGCGGCCTGGGGATAAGCTGGGGGTGGGATGGAAGCGTTGGCTACCTCATGAACTACGGTAAAGCCGTAAGGGTGACCCACCGCAGAGGCAGGGCTATCTTGTTCAGCACACGCTCCCCAACCGAGGTGGTGGCGGTCATCGAAGACAAGCTTAGAAACAGGGAGAGGACGTAGGCTCACTGTTTCATCGTTCTAAAAACTAGGCTAAAATAGCCCGTAAGCCTCATATGGCTTGATGGATAAACGGGTGTTCCTGCTCCTCCTAGCGGCGTCGTACCTCTGGGGCGTTGAGACCATGCGTCTAGGCTCGATGGACGGCGACCTCGCGCCCTCCGAGGCATCATGCTACGACCTGGTGTTCGTCTACGGGGTAAAGGGAAACCGCCCAGACCCTGTGAACAGGCTGGACACTATGCGGGGCACCTTCACCAAGGACATGGTGTCGGACCCGCCTGTCACATTCGAGCTTGTGCTCACCGACGAGCAGATGGCGGAGATAATTGGAAAGATGGTGGAGATAGGCTTCCTCAGCTATCCCTCGCTGTACACTCCTCCGGCGGGACCAGTTGTCTCCTCCGTCACACCCTACTCCACATACCATCTCAAGTTGTACAGGGACGGGGTCATGGTGAAGCAGGTGCGCATGGACACCGATGTGGTGTCGGACGACCCCAAGACAGGGAACCTGGTCTCACTTTTCACCCTGATAACGGATGTCATCCAGTCCACGGACGCGTGGAAGGACAGCCCGAAGCCGAGAAGCGGTTACTGTTAGATAACGTCCAGCCGTCTTCTCTGTTCTCTTCGGGCCCCTCTTCGGGGGAGTAGGCGCCGCCATAGGGATCTTCATCAGCGACATGCTCTCACATGGCATGCCCTTCCTCAGCCTTTCGGTGGGTGTGACGCCTAACTTCACAGCCTTCTACCTCCTAGGTCACATGACCAGGGAATATGGCTTGAAGAAATACGTTGTTGCAGCCGCCTTCAGCCTCCTCATGGGAAGCGCAATCATAGGAATCGGAGTATGGGTTTGTGGTCAGTTCTATCTTCTCCCTGGAGCGGTGGATGTCTCTCCCATGCCTATGGTTGCTGCCTGGAGCACCTTCGCATGGACCTTCATATCTGAGATGCCCTACCTTCTGATGCTTGTTCCACCGATTGTTGAGGCGGCAAGAAAGACCATTCCCTCATTAAGAGAAGACAACAACTCGTAAGTCTTAAACCGGTAATGCCTCCCCATTCTACTGTTATGGAACCTAAACATTTCGTAAGTGAACGTGATTTTGCGGCCCGCTATCTATCACCAACGCTTAAAGCAGCTTCAGAAGAGACGCACAACTTCGGGGGAAGTTCCTTATGAGGATACAACCACCATTCATGGTTTCCTACGGCATAACCACTAAATGTAACCTGAAGTGCAAGCACTGCTATAGCGAGTCGGTTGACCAAGCCGCTCCAGACGAGTTAACGACACAGGAAACATTTCACCTCATTGATGACCTTTCAAAATGGGGAATAGGACTGCTCATCATCGATGGCGGAGAGCCCTTATGCCGGGAGGACCTTCTGGATGTGGTGAAGTATGCCTCCTCCAAAGGAATACGAACCACCATTGGCAGTAACGGGACACTAATAGACGAGCCGATGGCCAGGGAGATGCGTGAGGCCGGTGTTATGTCAGTCGCTATATCGGTAGATGGAGCTGATGCCCAGACTCATGACGCCTTCAGGGGTATAAGCGGTGCGTTTGAGCAGACCTTGAGGGGCATAGAGGCGTGCCACAACGCAGGCTTACCTTTCCAGCTCAACATGACCATCAGGAAAGACACCCTGTCGCAACTGGGAGACATGTTGCGTCTGGCAGTCGAACATGGCGCCAACGCCGTCGAGCTTTTTGATCTGGTGGCTGCAGGGAGAGCGAAGGAGGAATGCAGGGACCAGGTGCTAAGTCCTGATGAGAGAAGACAGGCGATGGAGCTGCTGGCGGATGCTCAGCGGGACTACCCGTTGATAATAAGGGTCATTGCCTGTCCCATGTATCCTCTTCTCCTCCGTCAAAAGGAAATACAGCCAAAGCACTTTCCCACCGAGATGCTCAAAAGAATCCCCTACTATGGCAGGGGCTGTGCCGCAGGGATGCCCGGTGGCTACGTTGTGATTCGATCAAATGGCGAAGTGAACCCTTGCATGCTACTCCAGGTTAAGTTGGGTAATGTTAGGGAGCGGAGCATAATGTCTATCTGGGACAGTTCGCCCGTCCTAGCTCAACTGCGTCAGAGAAAATTACTAAAAGACGAATGCGGAAACTGTCCACACAGAGATTCCTGTTCTGGATGCCGGGGCAGGGCCTACGAGGAGACCGGCGACGTGATGGCTGCTGACCTAGGCTGTTGGCTAGTGCCAAGGTAACTCATGACCTGTCCTCCCTCCTCTTAACCTCGACGCCGTCGACGGCAAAGTCAAAGTCGGCGGCCTTCCGCGGTCCCATAAGAGGGTTCAACCCCTCACCACTCCCAGTCTTGAGAGGATCCAGGGCTACGACGAGCCCGCCGGATTTAATTTTAGCCTTCTCAGACACCTTCGTTACCCTCCTCTGAGCCGGGCGCGTACAAGATCCGATAGTGGAAACGCGGACTGTGCCGCTATCGGAGGCGTCAGAGGTCCCACCTGCCGACACCTTCTTGACATCTCTACCTCATCCCCATCTAGGGCGACCATGCCAGTCTCGTCACCTATGTAGTCGGGGCGCCAAGCCTCCGCCTTTGAGAGCCCGTATGACATGTATCTTGCGGGCTTCAGGGTACTCTTTGTCGATGAGGCGGCCCACCTAATCCTAGTGGATCATGTAGGCCCCTTCGACTGGAAGATAGTCGAAATAGGCTCCCAGATGGACATGGCGCTGGGCGGGAGCTATAGGAAGGATGAAGACGAGACCTAGGAGACCAAGGAATAGGCAGAAAAACATTCATCTACATGCCGGGCTGCATGTTACAAGGCTGGAAATCAAACGTGGTGAAGGCGTAGAGGTGAAAGGATAGGGGATCAGAGGCAATAGGCGATTACCGTAATAATGAGTCGCCCCCGCTCTTCCTTCCAGACATGACTCTGTTTTTTATCTTTATTTACTATAATAGTGTGAAGGGCTCGGCATCATACCCGGAAAGACCCCCGTGCCGTATTTATAACAAAATATTCTAAAAATGGGACATTAATGTCGCAATAGTTAAATATTGACCGCATGACAGTGCTGAGGGCGTTCTCTGGCAGACATCCCCCGTGAGAGGTAGGCAGATGCCGAAGATCGAAGGCGTAGACAGGAATCCTGCAGCGGGAAACGGGGCGAACGAGACGGGGGAAGCCGGCTTGTTCCGCCACCCTGAAACCCGCTCCACCACCCGTGCAACACCGGAGACTGGCTCCGAGGAGCGCAACGGCTTATACACAAACCAAAATGACGGGAGAGGCAGACGATGAAGCTCGACGCCGTCCTCGCGTTGGAAGACGGAACAACTTACAGGGGGCACGGGTTCGGCGCCGAGGCGGAGAAGGCTGGGGAGGTCGTGTTCAACACGGGGATGACGGGGTACACCGAGTCCCTCACCGACGCGTCCTACGCCGGGCAGATACTCCTGCAGACGTACCCCCTCATAGGAAACTACGGTGTGCCGGCCGGCAGGAAGGACCGGTACGGCTTCCCCGTGGGGATGGAGTCCCACAGGGTGCAGGTCCAGGGCTACGTCGTGTCTCAGGTTTCACCCTCTCCCAGTCACTGGTCGTCGAGCATGACGCTTCACAGCTGGCTCCAGCGGGAAGGGGTCCCCGGCGTCTACGGGCTCGACACGAGGCGGCTCACCAAGAAGCTCCGCACGAGAGGCGTCATGCTGGGCATACTCAAGGTGGGCTCGGAAGTCGACGCCCGGGAGCTCGCGGCGGAAGCCGAGGAGATCCAGGACCCAAACCGGGAGGACCTTGTCGCGGGGGTCAGCGTCAAGGAGCCGGTGACGCACGGGGCGGGGGGGCCGCGTGTGGCGCTGTTGGACTGCGGCGTGAAGCTGGGCATAATCCGGAGCCTCCTCGCGAGGGGGGCGGAGGTCGTGCAGCTGCCCCACGACGCGACTGCCGACCAGGTGACGAGCCACGAGCCTGAAGGCGTCGTGGTCTCCAACGGGCCGGGGGACCCCGAGGTATGCCAGAGCACCATCAGGACCCTCGGGGCTCTCATGGAGGGGGACACGCCAATCATGGGCATATGTTTGGGCCAGCAGCTCATGGCTCTGGCGAAAGAAGCCAAGAAGTTCAAGCTCAAGTACGGCCACAGGGGGCAGAACCACCCCTGCGCCTGCCTGGCAAACGGCCGCAGCTACATCACGAGCCAGAACCACGGCTACGGGATCGACGTGGACAGCCTCCGCGGCACCGGCTTCGAGCCGTACTTCGTCCACCTTAACGACGGGACCCTCGAAGGCATCAGGCACACCTCGAAGCCGTTCTTCGCGGTGCAGTTCCACCCCGAGGGCTCCCCGGGGCCGCTGGACGCGAGCTACCTCTTCAACGAGTTCATGAGGGAGATGGAGTAGTGCCGCCGAACAGAGACGTCAAGAAGGTCCTCCTGCTGGGCAGCGGCGCGATAAAGATCGGTGAAGCCGGGGAGTTCGACTACTCGGGCGCCCAGGCCATCAAGGCGCTGAAGGAGGAGGGCATCAAGACGGTGCTGGTCAACCCCAACATCGCCACAATACAGACCGACAACAAGTTCGTGGACAAGGTCCACTTCCTCCCCGTCACAGCCGACCACGTGGAGAGAGTCATAGGGGAGGAGCGCCCTGACGCCATCCTCCTCGGGTTCGGCGGCCAGACCGCCCTCAACTGCGGCGTGGAGCTCGCGGAGAAGGGCGTCCTCGGGAGCTACGGCGTGACGGTCCTAGGCACAGGCGTTGAGGCCATCGAGCTCGCGGACAACAGGGAGGCGTTCAGGGGCCTGATGATTAAGCACGGAGTCCCCGTCCCCAGGAGCGGCAAGGCCGACTCAGTGGAGGAGTCTCTCAGGGTCGCCGAAGACATAGGGTACCCCGTGATGGTGAGGGTAGCCTACACCCTTGGGGGTCAGGGGTCAGGCGTGGCCCGGGACTCGAGGGAGCTCATAAAGATCGTCCGCCGAGGCCTCGTCTACAGCCGCATCGGCCAGGTGCTGGTGGAGGAGTATCTGGGCCACTGGAAGGAAGTGGAGTACGAAGTTCTCCGGGACAGGCTTGACAACTGCTCCACAGTGTGCAACATGGAGAACCTCGACCCCATGGGCATCCACACGGGGGACAGCGGCGTGGTCGCCCCCTCCCAGACGCTCAACAACGACGAGTACCAGACGCTCCGCACCGCCTGCTTCAAGGTGGTGAGGGCCCTGGGGATAGTGGGGGAG
>CAYPNN010000016.1:0-12246 GCA_964412065.1 uncultured Candidatus Bathyarchaeia archaeon | reverse complement strand
CCAAGAACCCATCCTCCAGCCTGAGCTCACCATCATAGAGACTTAGATCTATATTTTTGACATTGCGTTTTAGATATTAAATTTATTATTAATAAATTTTAAAATTTTATAAATGGGATTTTATTTATTATTTATTTAATTTTTCTCTTAATGTCTTATATTCTTCTTGCTGATTCAATCTAATAAATAGTTTTTCCATTTCATCCCAAGTAATTTGTTCTTTATCAGTAGCATATTCAATTGCTTTAATAAAAAATTCTTTGGCTTTTATATCTTCTTCTAATTTTGATAAAATACATGCATAAGTATCCATAAAATGTGCTTCGTTTTTAATTTTTTTTATTAATTTATTTGAATAATGGATTGCATTTTCTGGTTTATTTAATTCATATAGACTATATGCTACTATATTTAATTTAGTAGGTTTTTCTATTGTTAATTTTCCTATTTTTTCAATTATTTCTTCAATATCATAATATTCATTTATATTTTCATGTTGACCCAGTAAAGCAATTAAATAATTAGGATTATCATTAAATATTGAGTCTAATTCTGATATTGACTTATCTATAACTTCCTTATTTTGTGTATTAAATAACACCTGAAGATAAAATCTAAATATTGATTCGCATTCTGTTGCTCTATCATTAAAAATTTCTAGAGATTTTTTAAAATCTACAATGGATTCTTCTTCTTTATCTTTTTTTACTAAGATTCGACCTCTTAAACAAAAATCACATGAATTCGGATTTATATTTATTAATTTATTTACAGTATCTAAAGCATCATCATATTTTTTATTACGATAATAAACATTTCCTAAATTTCTTAATGCTGATAAATCGTTTGGGTCTATTTCTATACTTTTTTTATAACATTCCATACTTTTATCTTCTTTATCCAATAAACCATAACAATTTCCTAAGTTATTATAGATATAAGAATCTTCACTATTATATTCTAAACCTTTTTCAAAAATTGATATAGCTTGTGCAGGTTTATTCATATACCTTACAAGTATTGTACCTTTTAAGAAATATCCAATAGAATCTTCTGACTCTATTTCTAATAATTTATCAGCATATTCTAACGCTTTCTCAAATTCATCATACTCTATAAAATTATCAGCTATGTTTAAAATAAAAGTAGGACAGGACATATTTGCTTCATATTTAGATGCCTTCTCAAAATTTTTAAGAAAATCTTCTTTATCCTTTGAAAATATCGCTAATCCACACCAAGCAGTTGAATTATCTGCATCCAATTGTATGGCTTTTTCAAAATTTTCTCGTATTTTATTTTCATCTTCATCTATTAACCAGAAAATATGCCCTATTGTACTGTATACTTTTGAGTCATCAGGATAATATTCAATAAATTCCTCTATTTTTTTATAATCTTCAGGTTCAATTTTCCCATTTTTTTGTCCATGGTTAAAAATTTGTCTTATAGGTCTATATTTTAAATCATCTATCTGCTCTTCAATATCTAGATGTACATTAGTATGTTCCTTATATCTAAGATTACTTTCGGAATTATATAATTCCAAATTTTCTTTTAATGCTTCAATATCCTCTTCATTTTCAATGGTCATTTCAGATAATTTTTTTATTATTTTTGTATGTTTTATTAATATCTCTTCATGTTCTTTAACTCCAGATATAATTGGTTTAAATTGTTCATTAATTCTTTCTTGATTTAAAACTAATTCCAGAATTAACTCTCTCATACTTTCTGGGATGTCACTCATTTTCTTCATCACTTAATTTTAATTTATCTAATATATTATCTAAATCATCTATTTCTTTATCCCTCTTTTTACGCACCTCTTTATATTCATTCAATATCTCTTCATTTTTTTCAATTTCTTTTCTAAGATTTTTTACCCTTTGTTTTAACACCTCAACGGTAAGTGATGACACAGTTGTTACTCCTAGGGAAACAGGTAAACTAATTAATAATAAACCCTTCAACCCATTTATTAGATTTGGGATTTTGTAAACCATTATATAAATACCTAAAAAACCAAATGATAATAATATTAATAATTCCATTAATAGAGAAAATAAAGATAAAAATAATATTTTTTTTGGATCATAATTTATTTGTCTCAAATCAAAGTACCTAACATATATATTTAATATTATAAAAACAATAAAAAACAGTATAAAAGGTAAATCATATAATATAAAATCATCATTTAGAATATAATTAACAATTTCATCAGAGGTAAATATCGTTATTAATGTTCCTGATATTGATAATAAAATCCAAAAAATCTTTCTTTGATTATAATAGATTTCTAAAAAATTTGAATTTTTTACGAAAGCCATGGTTAATTATCAAAAATATATAATCTAAAATCATTCTTAAAATCTTCTAATTTTTTTATATATCTTCGTTGCGGACCATTTTACGTAATCAGATTTTTTGGGTTATTCCAAAAATATATAAGATATAACCCTATGGCCCCACCCCTTGGTTTTCTCAGTTTATGCTTATCTGAAAATATAATATTTAGGGGTTTGTACCAAAATTATATAAGATTCATAGCCGTTGGTCACCGGGTCTGGAGCATCAGTATGGCCTGGGCTAGGTCGCCGCCGCTCTGCTCCAGAGCCGCCCGGGCCTTCTCCAAGCCAACGTTGGCCTGCTGAGCGACAAGTAAGATGTCCTCCTCCGGTATCTCCAGAGGCTCCTCCTCCGCGGGCGCGGCTTCCGTCTGGGGCTTGCGCTCCGTCTCCCTGCCGCCCGCTACCTGGTACATCTTCTGGCCCTGGACGTTGATGCTGGTAACCGCGGCACCCTCTATCACGATCTCACGGCTCCTGCCCTGCAGTATCACGGTGTGCACGTCGCCCAGCTCGTCCATCTTCATGCCCATCTGCTTCATCATGCGTCGGGCGCGTCGTGAGTCCATCCTAGCCAAGAGCCTCACCTAGAGAAAGGGGTGACGGGGTGCTTAAAAATCTCTAGTTTTGGAGGCAGCCTTCACGGTGGCCTTCAGGAGCATGGCGATGAGCATTGGCCCCGTTCCGCCGGGCACCGGCGTGTAGGCGCTCGCCTTCTCGTAGACCCCCGGGTCCACGTCGCCGTACACCTTCTTGCCCTCGTAGGTGTTGCCGTTGTCGATTACGATGACGCCGTCCTTCACCATGTCGGCCTTGACGAAGTGCTTCCTCTGGATCTCGGTGCTGATGACGTCGGCGTCCTTGATCCGCTCCGCTATGTGGGGGCACCCCTCGTCCACCTGCGTCACGTTCGACGACAGGTTCATCACGTAAGCCGCCAGCGGCTTGCTCAGGAAGTTGCTGGAGCCCACGATGACCCAGTGCTTCCTGTTGGGGTCGATGCCGTACCGCCTGAATAGCTCCATGATGGCCTCGACGCCTGCGGGCGGGAAGCACTCCTCGCCCATCAGGACCCTGCCCAGCGTGTTGGGGCTCAGCCCGTCCACGTCCTTCTCGGGGGCGATGGCGTCCACTGCCTTCAGCTCGCTGAGCCCCTCCGCGAGGGGAAGCTGCACCATGACGCCGTGGATCTTAGGGTCCTCGTTAAGCCTGTGGATGAGGGCGACGAGCTCCTCGTCCGTGGTCTGCTCCAAGTGGTGGAGCTCGGCGTAGATGCCCACCTCCTCGGCGCGCTTCTTCTTGAGGTTCACGTAACGGGCGCTGTACTTGTCGTCGCCCGTGAGGACGAGGGCTAGGCCCGGCGTCACCCCCTTGGCTTTGAGCGCCGCCACCTCGGCGGCCACCTCCTCCATGACCTCGTCGGTGGCCTCCCTACCGTCCAGCACTACAGCCATGTCAGCTCAGCCCCTTTATGACGCCGTCCTCGTCGATGTCCATGTCGTTCGCGGCGGGCTTGCTCGGGTGAGCCGGCATCGTGTTGATGTCGCCGCAGTACGCCACGATGAAGCCCACGCCGGTGCTGGGCTTGAGCCCCACGATGGGCAGCACGTAGCCCTCGGGAGGCATCCCATGTATGTTCTCGTTGTCGGTGAGGCTCAGCGGCGTCTTGGCCATGCATATGGGCATCTTGTCGAAGCCCAGCTTCTCTATCTTCCTGAGGTCCCTCCTCGCGTCCGCGGTGAGCTCGACGTCCGCCACCTTGTACATGCCGGTGGCGATGGTCCTGATCTTCTCCTCCACAGGCATGTCCAGCGGGTACAGGTAGTGGAAGTCGCTTCCCTTCTCCACCTCCCTGATGACCAGCTCGGCTAGCTCCTTTCCGCCTGGGCCGCCTTTCAGTACGGTGTCGGTGAACGCGGCTGGGATGCCCTCACTCTCAGCCCAGTCCATGACGACCTTGATCTCCTCGTCCGTGTCGTTGTTGAAGTGGTTCATGCATATCACGACGCGTAGGCCGTGCCTGCGGGCGTTGTCTACCTCGTTGACGAGGATGGGCAGGCCCGCCTTAACAGCCCCGGGGTCTGGGTCCTTAAGCTCCCTGTACTTCTTCCCGGCGTGCCGCTTCAATGCCTTGACGGTGGCGACGATGACCACGAGGTCGGGCTTCAGCCCGCCCGCGCGGGAGGCGATGTTGCAGAACTTCTCCATGCCTAGGTCGGCTCCGAAGCCCGGCTCCACGACGACGTAGGGCGCCAGCTTGAGGGCCGTCTTGATGGCGGCGAGGCTGGGGCAGCCGTGGGCGATGTTGGCGAAGGGGCCGCCGTGGATGATGGCGGGGGTGTTCTCCAGCGTCTGCACAAGGTTGGGCTTCACGGCCTCCTTCATGAGGATCGCCATGGCGCCGATGCCGCCGATCTCCTTGGCCTTCACGGCCTCGCCCTTACCGTTGTAGGCGACGGTGATCTCGCCCATCCGCTGCTTGCAGTCCATGAGGTCGCTGCTTATGGCGTGGATCGCCGCGATCTCAGAGGCTGTTGTGATCTCGAACCCCGTCTCGTAGGGTACGCCTCCGTACTTGTCGCCGAGGCCGACGACGATGCTACGGAGGAACCGGCTCTCGATGTCCAGCACCCGCTTCCACATCACCGACTTGAGGTCGATGCCGAGGTCGTTGCCCCGGTACACGTGGTTCTCCATGAGGCTCGTGAGGAGGTCGTGGGCGCAGGTGATGGCGTGGAGGTCGCCAGTGAAGTGGATGTTGATGTCCTCCATGGGCAGCACCTGGGCGTAGCCGCCTCCCGCAGCCCCGCCCTTGATGCCGAACACGGGGCCCAGGCTGGGCTGCCGCAGGACCACTATGTTCTTTTTACCGACGTAGCCCAGGGCCTGAGCCAGGCCTATGCTCATAGTCGTCTTACCCTCGCCGCTCTTGGTGGGCGTCACGGCTGTGACGATGATGAGCCTCCCGTCCGGCTTGTCCCTCCGGTCCCTCAGCACCTGGGGCTTGATCTTAGCCTTGTACTTACCGTAGAGCTCGATGTCGCCCTCCGACAGCCCGAGGCTGGCGGCGATCTCCGTAATCGCTCTGAGCGATCTCGATGTCAGGTGGAATTGCCATTATGAGTCTTAGAATAGATGATGACGCCTTTTAATAAGTTAACGCGCGTTAAAGCAAAAATTCACGGAAAAAGGGGGGTGAGGCTACACGCCCTCGTGGAGCACCTTGTACTCCTTCTCCGGCCCAGGCTTCGTCAGCGACCACTCGAAGCCGCGCTGAGTGGTCACGTACTCGGGCCAGGGAAGGTCTATGGGCGGGTAGAAGTCCCTGGGGAGCAGGGGGGCGACCCACCTGGAGCCTCCGACGCCGCCCCCGGTCCTCTCTTTGAACTCCTCCCGGGCCTGAGCCAGCTCGCCGGGGTGGGTTAGCAGGTCGACGATGGTGACGCCTATGGTCTTCGCCGCGGTCACTATGCCTGGGTCGACGCACGGGGAGTACCCGTTCATGGCGAGCCTGGTCCACGGGGGCAGAGGCTTGTCGGGGTCCGGGTTCCTGAGCACGGCGTTCGCGGTGTTCAGCCGCGTCGACGGCGCCGTCCACTGGTAGTCCACGTAGTCGTCTGAGCCCTGGGTGGTCACCCAAGCCGGGAACTTGTACCTGATGTCCCTGTCGACGTGGTCGATGGGCGCGATGGTTTGGCACGCCTCCGTCAGCGGCTCCTCCATGGCCTCGAAGCCCAGGTTCTCCTGGATCTTGCGGGCGAACTCCCGGGCCTCCTCGCCGAACACGGGCGGCCCCACGGTCTCCAGGTTCCCGTACAGCACCTCTGAGAGCTTCTTGTTGCTGAGGCCTACTCGGGTTCTGGCGATTATCCGCTTAGTCACCCTCGTGCCCGTGATCTGCGCCACGCCCTTGGCGGTGTTGTCCAGGACTTTGGAGATCTGTTCCTGCATCTCCAGCAGCGGCGCCCTGTGGGCGTACTGTATCTGGGCGATCTTGGGGGGCAGGTTGTCGCTCGTCGCCTGGCCGCCCACCATTATGTACTCGTTCAGCGTCCAGTACGCCGTGTAGGGCAGCATGGCGTCCTCCACGTACTTGGTAGCGGTGTACATGAGGCAGACGGCGTCCAGCGCCGCGGGTATCCTGCCTCCGGCGTGGCCCAGAATGTTGAAGGGAACGTCCTTGGGCCTGAACCAGTTCTCTGGGTGCAGCGTCTCGAAGGTGTACAGGGTGTTCCAGTAGCTGGCGGCGTTGATCTCGTACCGGACCGCGTTGTAGCCTGACGGGTGGTAGGGGATGCTGGCGTCGAAGTCGTCGAAGTAGCCCTTGGCGGCGTGCACCGGCTAGGAGCCGCACACCTTCTCCGCGGGCTCCCCGAAGAACTTGAGGGTGCCCTTCAGCCTGTGCTTCTCCATGGCGTGCTTGGCGGAGAGGAACCCGAAGAGGGCGCCCGTGCCCAGCCCCGAGTGGGGGTCTGTGTGCCCCGCCGCGTAGGGGTGAAGGTTCTCGTCCCTCGGCTTTTGATAAGGCACCGGGGCCTGGCTCATCCCTGGGACCGCGTCGTACTCGGCGAAGCCGCCGATCACGGGCTTTCCCTCGCCCCAGACGGCACAGAAGGCCGTGGGCATCCCGCCGCTTCCCTCCTCCACCGTCCAGCCGTCGCCTCGTAACAGCTTGACGTACGCCGCGGCCGACCTGTACTCCCTGAACGCGGGCTCGGCTAGGTTCCATATCTCCATGTGGAAATCTGAGAGCCGCTGCCTGTTCTCGTCTACGTAGCCCAGCGCAGTCTGCTTCTCTCTCTGGATCTTACTCAAAACAGCCACCAGCTAAGAATGGTAGCCCAGTATATAGAATCTTTACTAGCCGCCGGAGGTCCTCACCCAAAGCTTATCTTAGTATCAGCCAGAAAAATAGACAATCGACAGGTGAACAAGATTGATAACAGTAACCTTCGTGAAGATAGGATACATCGGGACGACGATCATCATCGAGGCCCTCCTCGACGAGAGGAGCGCCAGGAAGGACATCAAGATGAGGGTGGTCTCCTGCGCCGTCAGCATGGACGTCGAGGACGCTGAGGAGGTGGCCAGGATCGCCGCCGGGATCGAGAGCGAGCTCTACGTGGTGATCTCCCCCAACGCCGCCCTCAAGGGCCCCAAGGCGGCGAGGGACATCCTCACGGAGACCGGTAAACCCATCATAGTGGTCTCCGACGAGCCCTCCCGGAAGACCGTGAAGGACCTCCCCGAGGGCATGGGGTACTTCATCGTCTACGGCGACCCCATGATCAGCGCCAAGAGCGCGTTCCTCGACCCGGTGGAGATGGCGAGCTTCAACGGCGACGTCCTCAAGGTCCTGGCCGTCACCGGCGCCTTCAGGCTCATCCAGTCAGAGCTGGACAGGGTCATCGACGAGATAAAGGAAGGCAAGAAGCCCGAGTTGCCACGCCTGGTGATCACCAAGTCCAGGGCGCTGGCGGCCAGCGAGATACAGAACCCCTACGCCCAGGGCAAGGCCATGGCGGCCTACGAGATAGCCAGAGGCGTCGCAAGCCTCTCCACCGAGGGCGTCTTCAAGCTCCAGGAGCGCGAGGAGGCGATCCCCGTTCTCACGGCGGCCCACGAGGCTATCCGGCAGGCGGCGAAGCTCGCCGACGAGGCCCGCGAGATAGAGAAGGCCAACGACACTGCTGTGCGTATCGCCCACTTCAGCAAGGGCAACCGCCGCAGAAAGGTCAAGCTCTACGACAACTACTAGCTCTACCTATCCTTTTTTCTCCCCCTTCTGACTCGCACGGCTGTGCCGGTCTTAAAGGAAAGCATGTCCTCGCGGTTCATCTTGGCTTTGCCGACGGCGACGACCTCGCCGCTCCCGTCGACCACCACGACCTCGTCCCCCGGCCGGATGGACTCCCCCGCGTCCCTCACGTGCTTGGCGAAGACGTTCTTGCCCTGCTCGACGAACTCGACGACGCCGTCTATGACCCTGACGCTGTACTTGAACGCCTCTAGAGCGGCGACCAGCCTCCTGGCGCCCGCGATGGTGACGGTGTACAACGCGTCGTTGGGCCTGTAGTTGGCCACCAGCTCCCCGCCGGCCCATAGGTGCCGCGGCTTCCCGGTGTTCTTGGAGTACTCTACCCGGGTGTCGTCGGGGAAGAGAGCCGCCCCCGCGCCTCTCCCGAACTGGTAGTCGGCCACGGCTCTCAGGCGAGCCAAGTCCCTGTTCATCGCCTGAAATACACTCGCTGAGGATTTATAAGACGATTCACACATGATGCTATGAGGTTTCGAGTTGCGCTGCGAGGTATGTGGACAGGAGATATTCGGGCAGCCCTACTACAGGATCATTGAAGGCGGAAGGATGACGGTCTGCGGACGCTGTGCAAAGTTCAGCAACCAGGAATGGGACCCCAGGAAGCCGAGTGCTCAGCCCCGGAGAAGACGCTCGGCGGCGAGCACACGGCCGAGGCGCAGGAGCGACATCGAGGTCGCAGAGTCCACGAAGCTGGTGGAGAACTACGGGGAGCTCATACGGAAGACCAGGCAGAGGAAGGGGATGACCGTCGAGGACTTCGCGAAGAAGCTCAGCGAGAAGGAGTCCGTCATCAAGAAGCTCGAGAAGGAGCAGCTGAACCCGACCATGGCCCTAATAAGGAAGGTTCAGAGGGAGCTGGGGATCACACTCATCGAGGAAGCCCAGGAAGGAAAGGGAACCGTCCTCACCAGGCCCATGGGGCCCCGCACCCTCGGCGACATGATCAAAGTCAAAACCAAGGAAAAAGAGGAAGGCTAGCCATAAAAGGAGCCATAGTCGTAACCGGTACGCCGGGAACCGGCAAGAGTGTTCTCTCCAAGTTGTTGGCTGACGAGATCGACGGCAGACACTTGGAGCTCTCCGCATACTCGAGGGACCTGGGGCTCATCATGTCCAGGGACGATGAGATGGATACGGGGATAATAGACCTTGAAGCCCTGGGGATGAAGATAAGAGCTGAGCTGAAGGCCGCGAAAGGGGCGGTGATCCTTGATGGGCACTACGCCCACGAGGTGACGCCGCCGAACATGACTCTAATCGTCTTCGTGCTCAGGAAGGCGCCCTGGGCACTCGCCGAGACCCTGCATAGACGGGGCTACCGCGAGGCTAAGGTGTGGGAGAACGTTGAAGCAGAGATAATGGGGGTGTGCACCGCCGAGGCCGTCGAGACACACAAGAAGGTATGCGAGATCGACACGACGAAGGCCACCCCCGAGGAGAGCCTGCGGAAGATGCTGCGAAGTCTACGGGGTAAGGCGGCGTGTGACGGCCCGATCGACTGGCTGAGCCACCCCAGGACCATGGAGCTGATCAAGAGAAGTGTACCTTATAGCGAGATGTCCTAGCTGCGGGAAGCACATGATGGCCAACACGGTGAACAAGACCAGGACATGCCCACACTGCGGCTTCAAGGCAGAGCTGTTCAGCCTTCGGGTGCTGGCGAGGGCAGAGACCGGGCGGGAAGCCGTCAGGATGATTCAGCGGCTCAAGGAGAGGGAGACGAAGAAAAGCACAGGGGCAAGGTTCAAGCGATTCAAGGCATAAACCATTACTAAATTTTCAATTGACTGCCTCCAGTGCAGGGAAAAGTTTCTGGTTTTTATATTAGAGTATGTGATACTGTAGGGTAAGAGGTAACCAGTTTGGCGGCTATAACAGGTAGAAAATTCTTCGAGGAGCTGGGGCAGCTCGTGGGGAAGCCCGTCTTCGTGGAGGACGCCTCGGGCAAGACCTACGAGGGCGTGCTCCTGGGCTTCGACAGCCAGAGCATGAGCGTCGCCATGGGAGACGTCAAGGGAAAACAGGGAACGCTGTACCACAGGCTGTTCCTCACCGGGAACACCGTGGCCAAGGTGATTGCCACGGAGAGGCCGTTCAACCTAGACGGGTTGAAGGAGCGGCTGGAGCGCGTCTTCCCCAACATGGTCCAGCTCTTCTCAGAGGCCGGCGTCCTCGTGGTCATGAACAAGATAAGGCTCAACGAGAACGGCGTCATCGAGGGCACGGGGCCGGCGGCCGACAGGGTCCAGGACATATACAACAGGTTCGTGGCGGAAACCACCTAACCCCAATTTTTCATGATCTGAACAAGAGTTAAAACAGACACACCAGATTAGACTCCACATGTCGTTCGAGCTTCGGGACAGGGACCTGCTGGGCCGGATCGGGAGGCTGCGCACCAGGAGCGGGGAGGTGGAGACCCCCGCCTTCATGCCCGTCATCAACCCGCTGCTCCAGACCCTGCCGCCGAGGCGGATGAGGAAGGAGTTCGGCTGCGACATCGTCATAACCAACAGCTACATCATCAGGAGACAGTTCGGCGAAGTCCCCGGCCTCGAAGTCCACGAGCTGCTGGACTACGACGGAGTGGTCATGACTGACAGCGGCGCATACCAGATACTGGTCTACGGCGGCGTCGAGGTGACCCAGACCGAGATAATCGAGTTCCAGAAACGGATAGGCTCCGACGTAGCGGTGATCCTCGACATACCCACGGGGTGGGACGTGCCGAGGAGCGACGTGGAGTACACCGTGAAGGAGACTCTGCGGAGGGCGGAGGAGGCGCTCCCCCAAATAGAGGACTCTGAGGCTCTGTGGGTCGGCCCCGTCCAGGGGGGGAGGCACCTGGACCTAGTGGCGCGCTCGGCGAGGCTCGTCGGCGAGATGCCGTACGACGTGCACGCCCTGGGCAGCCCCACCGAGGTAATGGAGCGGTACATGTACCCGGTGCTGGTGGACATGACCATGACAGCCAAGCTCAACCTCCCCGCCGAGCGGCCCCTCCACCTCTTCGGCGCAGGCCACCCCATGGTCTTCGCCATGAGCGTCGCCATGGGATGCGACCTCTTCGACAGCGCCGCCTACGCCATCTACGCCAAGGACGGACGGTACCTGACCGACAGGGGGACAGTGCAGCTGAAGGACCTCCAGTACCTCCCCTGCAGCTGCCCCGTGTGCAGAAGCCACACCGCCGACGGCCTCAAGGCCACGCCCAGAGGCGAGAGGCAGAGGCTCCTCGCCGAGCACAACCTACACGCCACGATGACGGAGATGGACGCCGTGAAGCAGGCCATCGTGGAGGGCCGCCTCTGGGACCTGGTGGAGGCCAGGGCCAAGGGGCACCCCCAGATGACCTCCGCCCTCAGAAGGCTCTCCGCCTACAGGAAACACCTGGAGAGGGGGAGCCACGGGTTCAAGGGCCGCGGCGTCTTCTACTACGACTACCACAGCCTAGCCAAGCCGGAGGTGACGAGGCATGAAATACGGCTCATCGAGAACTATGGAAGGCCGAAGGGGAAGACCACGCTGCTGCTCATCCCGAGGCCCCCTGAGAGCCCTTTCAACACCTACCCCGGTTACCTGCGGCTGAGGGAGGGCTTGAAGCCGAGGCTGGAGGAGATGCACGTCTGCTTCGTCGCTGCCCCCTACGGCGTCGTTCCCGAGAGCCTGGCCGAGACCTACCCCCTGAGCCAGTACGAGATAGCCGAGCCCTTGGACCACGAGACCCGGGTGTTCACCGTGGAGAGGACCGTGGAGTACGTCGAGGCGACCGGCCACGAGAAGGTGGTGCTCGTGAGAGGAAGCGACCCCTTCTACGATATGCTGGAGGAGGCGCTGGGAAAATCTGTGCCCTCGCTCCTCGTGTTGAGGCCCGAGACCATGTGGGAGAGGGAGACAGGGAAACAGGCCCTGAGGCTGTCAGGGCCGCCCATGGATAGCGTGGGGGACGATATGCCCTGAAGTTAAGTCTATAAAAAAGTAACCTATAAGAATAGGTAGTAAGGATAAGTTGTGTCCCCCTAGGTGGCTCAGCGTCGACTGGTTGTCGGGGAAAGGACTGAAACGGCCCGCATGTGC
>CAYPNN010000015.1:3744-12311 GCA_964412065.1 uncultured Candidatus Bathyarchaeia archaeon | reverse complement strand
GCATACTCTCGATCCGCATCGTTCAGCGTGTTGTATATCCTTGCGACGGAGGGCAGCCGCATCGAGGGGTCCTCCAGGAAGCCGAACACCGCCTCCATCTCCTCAGCGGTCTCGCCCCTAGCGCCCTCGTAGGTCATGGAGAGGGCAGTAGAGATGCTGTACGGCGAGAACAGCATGTTCCCGTCGTCGGCGCTGTACCTACTGTAGAGGTCGAAGGCGAAGCCGTTGTACGCGTCCACGGTCGCCTCGACCGATGAGGCGGTGGCGCCCGCGTCGTCAAGCAAGGGCACGTCCTCCTTCGCCTTAGACTCTGAGAGCAGGTCGGATACGGCGGGGAGTTGGGAGCCTACCACCACGGCGGCCAGGAGAACAACTACGATCCCATACAGAGTCCTACGGTTGCCTAGTCTCGACATCATGTTCACTGGTTAAACGTACAGGCACGTCTAGATAATCCCATACATTAGAACGGCTGTTTCAAAGCGTCGAACAAGGTATGCCGCCCCGTATAGGCTCTCGCGGCGTGGTTTCATAGGCACTATGGGGACCCAGGGCGGGTTCCCAGCCGTCTCCCGGCATATCTTCATGGAGACTTCGTGAGTCACCTTCCCGATGGAGCTCCGGCGTTAACTAAAAAGTAAGTTTCAACTGCGAGAACGGCTCCGCAGCTATACCAGACCCCTGCTCCATAAATTCTTTTTAAAATGAATCTTCAGAGGGAGGCGGAGGAATCGGACGTGTCCACGGAGACCTAGTGATGGATGTTACTTTCAACCTTATTTTGTTGATCTCCGCCGGCGTCG
Organism: uncultured Candidatus Bathyarchaeia archaeon; assembly: GCA_964412065.1. GTDB lineage: Archaea > Thermoproteota > Bathyarchaeia > TCS64 > TCS64 > RBG-16-57-9. The sequence goes on along the minus strand of CAYPNN010000015.1, from coordinate 11,508 downwards.
CGTTCGTCTTGGCCATCCTGGTTTGGCTGAGGTACAGGATGCCGGGGTCCAGCGTTGGCGGCTTCCTCGTCGACATGGGCTGCATCTGGAGCCTCACATACCTCCTCCAAATCGTCAGCGAGACCCCATCCAGCGTCATGCTGTGGTACTCCGTCCAGACCGCCTTCTCCTTCCTCGTCCCTGCGTTGTTCATGGTGTACCTGGCGAGGTACTTCGAGGTGGACGAGAAAACGATTAAGAGATCCGTACCCGTCGTCTTTCCCTCGCTGGTGTTCGCGGGGCTCGCCGTCACCAACGGCAGGCACGGACTCATGTGGAGCAACTCGGTCATAACGCCGAACAACCAGGTGACTGTGGAGCACGGCTTCCTCGGCATCGTAGCCATAATACACCTGTACGTGCTTGTGGTCGCCTCCGCCTACCTCTTCGTCCACATGATACTGTCTAAGAGGAGGCTCTACAAGACCAGAGCCGTCGCGTTCCTCCTCTCCATAGCCATATTCGCGACCACGTACGCGTTGTCTGTGCTGGGCTACTTCCCCAACCAGCGTAACATGACTCCGCTAATCTTCAACATCCTGAGCAGCGTCATAGCGCTCGTGAACCCCGAGAACCTGTACAAGATCGACGTGCTCCCACTGGCGTACGAGTCCATAATAGGCGAGATGAAAGACGCCGCCATAATAGCCGACCACGAGTACAAGATAATCTGGTTGAACGACGCCGCCAAGAGGCTCACGGGCTTCAGCGAGGTCAGGTTCCTGGACATGAAGCTGTGGGACATCCTGCCAGACGTCTTCTACGTAAAGAACAAGAGGGCCATCGAGGAGAAGACAGGCGTAGAGTACATGGATAGGGCGTACGACTTGATGATCACGAGCCTCATCGACGACTGGGACCAAGAGAGGGCGCGCATCTTCGTGATCAGGGACATGACAGACGTGCTGGAGTACTCCAAGAGGCTTGAGAGGATAGTGGAGGAGAAGACGAAGGAGCTGCGGGACGCGGAGCGGCTCGTCATCATAGGGGAGACCACCATGATGGTGGGCCACGACCTCAGGAACCCGCTGCAGGTGCTCAAGGGTCTAAGCTACGGCCTCAAGAAGAGGCACGCGGACAAACCTGAGGCCTTGGAGGCATTCGAGAAGATCGACAAGAGCATCTTCTACATGGACAAGATCGTCTCAGACCTGCAGGCATTCGGCAAGAAGAGGGAGCCAGATGCTAGGCTGTACCCGCTCAAGGGTCTGCTGAACAACGCGTTGACCCAGATCGAGGTCCCGGGGGACGTCGAGATAGTGATGGAGTTCGCGGAGGACTTCATGGTCGCGGTGGACTGGTACATGATTCAGAGGCTGTTAATCAACCTGCTCCTGAACGCCGTTCAGGCGATGCCCGACGGAGGCAGGCTCTTTGTAAAAGCCTACAGTAGAGACGACGATCAGGTCATCATGATAGGGGACACGGGTGTCGGCATACCAGAGGAGAGCCTGGAGAACCTGTTCAAGCCCCTGTTTACGACGAAGGCAAAGGGGACGGGGCTGGGGCTGGCGGTCTGCAAGAAGATAGTCGAAGCCCACAACGGCTCCATCGAGGTCGAGTCCAAGGTGGGTAAGGGAACGATCTTCACGATAACATTGCCGGCGTACACTTCTGTTACTGCGCCTGAGAATCCTTTAGTCGATTTGGTTGCCGAGAAGAGAGGCTAGTCACACCCTTTCACTGTGCCATGTAGGGGTATGTTAACTGCTCCGCCTGTAACGGGTCGGTTTCAAGAATCCTAACCCGGTTCAAGAGCCTCTCCGGGTTCACCGGTTTGAGGAACACGCCGCACACGCCGCAGTCGAGCCTGTTGGAGGCGTCGATCACCTCCACGTAGCCGGAGACGAATATTATCTTCAACTTCCGGTTGATCGCGTTCAGGGTCTCCGCGAGCTTGTCCCCCCGGGTCCTTGGGAGCACGTAGTCCATTATTGCCAGCTGTACCTCGTTGTCTCTCATGATCTTGACTGCCTCGTCTGCGTCGTTGGCAGCGTAGACCATGTAGCCTTCGTCCTCTAGGATGGATCTAAAGCAACATACTATGTCGTCATCGTCGTCAACCAGAAGGATGCGGCCAGTCACCAATTTTTTTCCAGAACCGCCTAAACGAACCGCATTTAAATGGAATATGGTTAATCGTTCCATCATGTCCTGCCAAATTTCACACTGGATTAGGGTGATAACTCTTCGTCTTGTGTGTCGCCCGTCAAGGCTAGATAGCCGTTGATGAGGCCCACAGATCTCTCGATGCCCTTGTCGACCAGGGACAGCATCTCCGTGGGAGGCTCCATCCTGTGCCTGGCCACGTGTATCGCCATCTTCATGCTGTACAGGTTGTAGCGGAGAGACTTGAAGGAGTCGAGGAGCTTGCACAGGAAGTCGTCGACCATACTCTGCTCCTCCGCGGATTCTCTGTGGAGGCGGAAGAGCACGTAGCTGAAGCCGAGGTAGCTCACCACCACCAGGAGATCGGTCCAGAGGGAGGCTGGCCTCAGGTTTATCATCACCACCTTGACGAACCCCTTATCCCTGTAAAGCAGGAAGAAGTCCACTGCAAGGTCGAGCATTATAACAACGACGCTGGCTGCGAGGCCCATTAGAAACAGCGTGTACGGTGATCTTCTGAGGCGGTGCATCGGTTCTTCTCACATGCACTCCGTTTTAAACTATATGAAAAATTGTATCATTAAAAAGATGATGAACATATGTGTAGCGTATGGCTACATACAGATTATAATAAACGGTTTATGAAGCTGGAGAATACAGTGTAGACATGGATATTGTTTCAACTGTGATAGACCTATATTTTCGGGTAATGGAGTCCCTAAACGTCAGGAACGTCAGCATAGCGATACTGATGCTGATTATAGGGATCGAGTTCATAGAGTATTTCTCCGAGGAGGATGAGACGGAAGACGTCGGAGAGAGAAGAAGGACGAGGAAGAAGCCGGACGTTAAGAAGATGCTTGGCTTGGGCCGGGAAAGAAACGGCATGCTCATAATGGCCGACGAAAAGGGCGTCAGCGACGCGCCTGGAAGCGTAACGGCGACGAGCCGCTCGACTCAAGCCCAGAGGCGCAGCGTTAAAGCGCTTGGCTTCGCATCGGAAGACGGTGCGGAGGTCATCGGCTCCAGGACTTATACCATTAGAACGGTGTTGGACGGAAACCACATCTACTTGGAGAAGATAGAGGGGCAGCGCAGCTGATGATTGACGGCTGTTATGGATTACATCAACATAATCTAAATATGAATTAAGGAGCCCCGGAAGACTCATGGCGGAAGGAAGCAGTCGTCACCATGACAGACTTCTGCTGCTGTCGAAGATCAAGAAGCTCTGCCTCTGCTTCCTCCCCCTGTTCCTGGGGTACCTGTTCCTCCAGAACACGTTGAAGATAGACGATCCCCTCGCCGTGTCCACGGGTCGAAGCATGGAGCCCAACATCCGCGAGGGAGACATACTCGTCTTCAGGGGGGTCAGCGCCGAGGAGATCGAGGTTGGGGACGTGATCCTGTTCGACGTGCCGGAGGAGATGGATGAGCTCCTGCCGCCGAGGATCACCCACCGCGTGATAGAGATAAGACGAGAAAACGGTGACATCTACTTCAGGACGAAGGGAGACAACGCGCCGCTGGACACGTACGAGATCCCGGCGAGCAACGTCGTCGGCCTCAACGTGGCTGTCGTCCCCTACGTCGGGTTACCCTTGTTGTTCGCGCAGAGGCCCGTGGGGATGATGGTGATACTGTTCCTGGTGGTGGCTCCGCGGTTCAGGGGGCATGAGGGATAGAGATACTGAGGATAGATCACGGGGACCTCGAGGACCTCCGATACTTCATCTCGTACATCAAGGAGAACAGCATGAAGATCGACGAGGTGAACGACATGATCTACTACCTCGCCGAGAAATACGGGTTCAACCCCCTGAAGCACAAGATCAACCTGTTGACGGGCATCGTGACCCCTAAGGATTTGGACTACCATCTAGATTCAGAGATCATGGACTACGACTCACCTGACGTTGAGACAGGCGATGACTATCAGGAAGAAGAATCTGCACCGCCGGAGGATGGCGATGAGTGCCTCGTGGAAGAACATCCAAGAAGGGTGGTGGAGATAGAGGACAGCGTCGACGGGATAAGGACCTACAGGATATACGCCGAGGAGATGAAGGCAGAGTACATGGCCGTCGATAAAGGCAGCGGTGAGACGGCGACCCAGGCGAGCCCCGAAGATAGCCTGAAGCAACTGGACGCGTGGATAAACCGCAACCAGGTGACGTACCTTGAGGCCCGCAAGATGGTGTCCTCGTTGGAGCTGAAGAGGAAGATCAAGGAGGTTGCGCCTGGCTCCGCCGACGTCATGGAATCTGCTATGTTGAACGAGTTCGATGACTGGATGAGGCGTCGTAGGCTGAACTACTTCAGCGTCAGGATGATGATAGCCCGGCTCGGACAAGAGGAGGAACGGGCTCGAATAGAGAAAACCATAGCAAGATAGACTATGAATCCAGATAGTTTATATTAAAGACCCAAAAAAATTTATTTAAAATAGTATCTAAAAAACAATATGATCTATTAAATTTCTGTTACTGCTTTCCAATCCATAGTCCTTTTTATCGCAGTTTTTTTCATAGGTGCGAGAAGAATGAAGAAAAGAGGAAAAATAGGCGATTTCTTCAACAGGAAAAGCATAAAACTTGGGCTTCTGCTCATCTCGGCTCTTCTCATAGCTACGACGAGCACCAACGTATACTACGGCCTTCTGCAGGAGAACACCATCGGAGTCGTCGAGGCGAAGGTACACTTCACCGACGGAGACGACTCGACCGCCGCGGGATACACCCCTGGCTTAAACGAGACCTACTGCAAGTTAACCCTGAACGCGTACGCTAACGTGACGCTGTACTATGAACAGGCAGTGAACATCACCAACACTGACATAGCCACTCACGATATACGGCTCAGGCACGTAGCCATCGGTCCAGTCAGCGGCACCAAAAGCGTCGGCAACTTCACTCAGATAGACTTCAAGCTAGTCGATAAGGCGGGCGTTGTGCAGAGAACACTGACGTACACCACCACCGGAGACACTTGGAACACACCTACAACCACGGCGTATTCCACCTTGCCAGCGTCCACCGACTGGACTCTGCAGATCGAGACCCATGCAGCGCCGGGAGCCAAGCTAGTTAGCTGTTGGATAGAGATCGCCATAGACGTAGACGAGTAAGTCTAACCCCAACCCAACAGGCGAAACCTGAGACGAAGTGATAGATGGAAATGGGAGTGTACGCGCCGGAGTTACTTATTCTGTACGCACTTGACATGTTCCTAGTCCTAAGTATAGTAACGTGTCTGTTTGACTCCCATTTCCCTGTCGCCGTTCCCTACTTCTTCCAGCTGCTGGCCATCGCCGGGACCGGCCACATGTACCTGAGCCGGGTCTTCGAGGGGATGTTCACGCTGGAGAGTAGGTTCTGGTACAGCATCTTCTATCTAGGGGCCTACTTGGCTTCATCTTTCGCGGTTTCAGCCTATTTATTCTTGATTAAGAGGAGTGCGTCCAAGGGACTCATGTTCTTCGGCGGATGCACGTTCCCTACCACGGTTTTTGGAGGCTACATAATATCGGTCTTCAAGAACGAGCTGCCCATCCCGTGGTTCCTGAGCTCGGACTTTGCATCGGGATGGATGTCGATCCTGCTGCTGTTCAGCTTCATGTTACTCTTCGCAGGAGTGGCCATGTTCTTCGACCCGGATCAGCGCTCCCTCAGATCCTTCAGGCAGTCCATAGCCCAGTTCATCATCGACCTAGTCAGCAGGGGCGAGGAGCATGAGGAGGAGGAACCATTCGAGGAGCCGGAGTACGAGTACCCAGAGGAGGAGCAACTCGAGGAGGAGATTCCTGAGGAGTACAACCCAGTCGACTTCGTCCATGTGCATAGGATAGAACACGAAGAGTATGAAGGGGCCCAGGGTTGACTCATGCATCTCAGGGGGTGATGGATGGATGAGGAAGTCGAGAAGGCTCGTAGTTATCTTCCTGCTTTTTTTTCTTGGGACGAGTAACTATGTATATACGGCGGTTTACTATGCCTTCAACGGCGAGTCCTCGGCGTCCATCACCTCCCCCGACGTGTACTTGGAACAGGGGACGGCGGGGACCAGCGTCGTGTACCCGAACGCCACCAGCGCCGCGTCACAGGTAGACTCCCACGCTACGACGTTCTACCCCAACGACTACAATGTAACCTATGGGCTTTACAATTCGGGTTCTACTCCTGGCAGTGTAAACCAAGTTGACACGGATTACTTCACGGTGAACAGCTCGGGTTCTCACACATCCAACCTGGTGTATCATCCCGTATCATTCACCCTGATTAATGATACGTCTACCTCGTTTGATTGGGGGATCAACTCTAGCGCTTTCACACTCAACTTCGCCCCTACTAATTATCGTTACATGGGCGGTACCTCTCCCGATATTCCGAACATGAAGGTTACTAAGCTTCACATCAGGACGACTGGTTCAGGCACGGTTGCTATCGCCCTCTATACGGGTGGAGCACTGGATGATCCAACGGGGGCGGTGAAGCGAACAGAGGCGTACAACGTGGCGGTCTCGGCTGGTTGGAACGAGATCGATGTGCCGGATTATAACTGGGAGAACAACACGGTATCATTGATAGGGTTCGCGATAAACACGGGTATCTATTATTCTACGAGCTCAGGGGATGCTGGTGATTTCCAGACAGCCCGGGGGCGGTGGTCCCAGACTGTCCCTGCAGACGCTGACGAGACGGCGGCTATGCCCAATAACCCGGGTGCAGGGTCGTTCGGAGACTTCTGGTACACTATGTACGCGGAGTACGAGGTTGGGTCTATCAGTAACCTGACAGCAGACGATGGACAGTTCATGAGGTTTAAAAGCTATCTGAGTGCAAGTAACAGTCTTGAGGACCCGGTTGACAACGACTCCAGCGACGTGGACGCAAGCCCCGACAAGGGGTTTAACACTAACTTTACTCTTCAGCAGGTGGGACCAGACAGCCAATATGATGAGCTTCGTGAGGAGTATTTCGGCAACCTGACTTTAGACTACGTCGACAACAACACAACCGATGTCGATTCTTCGGCAGGCATAGGAACGCATTCAAACTTCGTTAATCAACAGAGCGGCCCTGACTCGGTCTACGACACTTTAACTGAAGAGAAAAAAATTGGTGTTGCTGTATCTGTCGAGGAACTGGCCATTGATCTATCGACTGTTTCCACATCGAACACAGCGACACTAACAGAGGCTTCAAACACTTCGCAGGTCGTGCCCTTCGCGACCAGATACGTTCCCACCGCCGGAGGTACAATGGACAACCACGAATCGACACTTATTGACATTTCGATAAGTGGTTCCACGGTTACTGCTTCTAGAGACGAAGCCGACTCAAAACAGGTCAACACTAGCATTTACTGTGTCGAGTATGATTCCTCGATAAACGTGTACTCCGGGACTTTCGGTATTGCCTCCGGCTCTGCCACCGGGGCAGCGAACATCGGCGCAACCATATCACTAACTAAAGGCTTCTTGGTGTTCTACTATCAGGCTAGCGTAACAGGCGATAACCACCCTGACAACGCGGTTCGAGGATACTTCTCGTCTACGACTCAGATTACTTTCTCAAGAGCCGGCACGACGGGCTCCATCTCTGGTCACTGGTGGGT
>CAYPNN010000015.1:0-3734 GCA_964412065.1 uncultured Candidatus Bathyarchaeia archaeon | reverse complement strand
CACTGGCTCTAATTTTGATGTCGACGCAGTCGATGTCACGGTCACCGGCGCCTCAAACACGGGAACCTTCGGCGCAGTGGACATGAGCAGGACGATGGTGGTAGGCTCTTACTCCGGTGGTTCAACGGATGACATCATCTACGGCGCAGTCAGCATGTATCTGTCTTCGCCTACAGAGGTTACGATTCTAAGAGGCGGCACCACTGGAACGATCGAGTCTACCGTGTATGTCATCGAGTTCTATGATGGCACATCAGTGCAGAGAGGCGAGATCTCATTCACAGGGTTTCAAACCAGTCTAACGGATCCTCTGACGCCTGTGACGCTCGGCGACTCTATGGCATGGATCCCCAGTGGCTGGATAAACACCGGTCATTGTACTACGGGTGGTACGGGAAGCTCAGATAACCTTGACGTCATGATCAGAGTCCGTCTGACATCTACCATAGAGATAACCGGAGAAAGGAATAATAACGGTTTCAATGACGCGGTTCTTCACTGGGAGGTTGTCGAGTGGGCAGTCGGTGTTAACTTTCATCTTGATCTCGAAGTCCAATGGACCGATGTCCCTGACAGTTACCAGGGGACTGAGGTCGCGATAAAGACGGGCGCCTATAACGGCACAGAGCAGCTCCGGATCGATTTCTGGAACAGCAGCAGCCAATGGCAGACCTTGGGATACCTAGCATCAGATTCATGGAACAACTTTACTCTAGGATCTTATCTGGCGTCAAGTAACTTCACGGTGAGGTTCAAGGGAGCCAGTGAGACCAGCGACGCTGTCAGGGACACCTGGCAGATAGATGCAAGTCTCATCAGGTTACTTGGAAAAAGAAACTTTAAGGATCCAGTAGACAATGACTCCAGTGATATTGACTCTTCACCCGATATCGGTATCCATTCGGATTTCACGGCACAGCAGTCAGGACCTGATTCGACTTACGATGTGCTGACAGAGTCCAAGTTTGAAAATGTTACACTTGTAGATGCAAAGAGCTTCGAGGGCTCTTGGCCCCCATCAGGATGGACGGCGACAGGAGGCTGGAACGCCGAAACAAATCAAGCTCATGATGGGATCTACTCCGCTGACATCGACGGAGGATTTTTCCCAGGCACATCAGGAGACCTTGACACGCCCAGCTTCAACTGCTCAGGGGTACACGCAATCTACGTGAGCTTCTGGTTTAGAGACGAAGCCACCGACTTCGGTGAACTCATACTCCAATTCTGGGATGGAAATAATTGGGATGATATACAAGATCTAACTGGTTACTCAGAGTACACTTGGCACTACTTTGAGTTTAATGTAACTGATAGTCAATATTATGTTGATGACTTCCAGGTACGTTTCACTGCGGATACTCTAGGTTTCGGTGAGCACTTCTATATAGACGAAGTAACAATAATCAAAGAGGTTCAGGTTTCTAATGACATAGACTTAGACTTGGAGATACAGTGGACGGACCTAGTCTACGATCTACCCAACGAAGAATTATGCATCTACGCGGGTTCTATGGGTGCAGAGGACCTCGTAGTTGAGATATGGAATACAACTTCATCGAGCTGGGACACCATCTTCTCCGATCTGACCGCTAGCTCATGGAATAACGCCTCCATCACCGACTGGCTTACCAGTGAAACTGTCACGGTAAGATACAGGGGGGCTACCACAACGGGCGACACCGTCAAGGACCAGTGGGAGATAGACATCGCCCTTATCCACGCCTGGCAAGACGGGACAGCCGAGTACAGCCTGGACATGGAGTACCGGTGGACCGACGCCAGATTCTATGAGTCTGGTGAAGAATTGTGCATCTACGGCGGATCGATGGGCACAGAGAACATACTGGTCGACGTATGGTATAACGACGCATGGAACAATGTATTCGCCGACCTGAGCCCCGGGTGGAACAACGTCTCAGTCACGCAGTACCTCAACTCCAGCACCTTCACCATAAGGGTGAGGGACGGCAACCCTACGTCGGACGCGCTCTTAGACACGTGGGAGATCGACGTCTCGCTTCTCCACGTGTGGGGCGCGACATACACCGCGGAAGTGGAGTTCGAGGGCACCAGCAACCTCTACGAGTGGCCCCAGATCGAGTGGACAGTGGACAGCGCGTGGACGAACGCGTCCATCAGAGTCGAGATCCAGCTCTACAACTACACAGACGACACCTACCCGGCGTCAGGTTATGGTTTCAGCAACTACACATCGGGCCCAGCGGGCATCGACGAGACAGAGAGCCAGGTGATCACAGACCGCCCGATGGACTTCAGGAACGCGATCAGCGGGTGGAAGATAAAGATGAGGGGCGAACATACGTCCCAGTTCGAACTCAGCGTCGACTACATCGCCCTCAACACGACCTACTACGACGAGTACACCGCGCAGACAGAGTTCGTCTTCACCGATGTCACGGATAACCAGTCCCCCAACCTGAACTTCACCGTCGTTAGCCACAACAGCATAGACGGCGCGACGGTGACCCTGCAGGTCTGGAACTACACGTCCTCCAGCTTCCCGTCCAGCGGCATGGGGTACCTATCATACATCTCCACGGGGGCCAACAACACCCGGTGGCTTAACGTCACCAACAATGCACAGAGCTGCCTCAGCGGAAGCTACGCCAGGATACGGGTCACCTCCGTCTACTCAACGACAGACAGTTACCAGCAACTCACAAACCTTGTGAGGCTCCTGCAGGAGGAGTCCATACTCGTCAACGACTACGCGTTGAGGGTAACAAACAGCGGTGCAGCCCTCTACACAGTTCGGCTCGTCAGAGTCTCGGACAGCAACATCGACAGGATCATAAACTGCACCATCTACTTCAGATCGGGGGAGACCCAGCTACAGGTCATCGACGGCATCTTCACCCTGACCACGGGCACATCGGCCAACCTGCCAGCAGCCAGCAGCCTAGACATACTCATCGACGCCTCCACCATACACCTGCAATACGCCAGCGTCATCGAAGCCGAACTCGAGGTGCTGAGAAGCGGCACCTCCATGTACACCAAGTTCCCCATCCAGTTCACCATAACCTAGGCAACGCGGCAGCGGGGAAGGAAAAATAGGTTAAGGAGGTTGAAGCCAACTCACTATAGATTGGCATTACCGTCGTATTCCTTCAGCCTAACCATTCGAAACATCTTAAAAAAATTTCATGTATGAAGCTCGGCTACACACAGGTTACAGGCTCTCCCTGTAGGGGTGCCTGGCCCGCCTCGCGTTCTCCCTGAGCTCCTCGACGGTGGGCCGCCCCTCCATGGCCTTCCTTATGGCGTGCCTCATTGCCTTCAGGTTGTTGATGTACACACGCTTGCGTCGGCTGGCGGAGGGGTGGACGAAGACGTTGGCCACCATCACCAGCTCGTCGGTTTCAGGCAGAATGCCGTCCTCTATGCTCTGGACAACCGCCTTAGCGACGGCCTCCTGGGCTGGACCGTAGACGAGGCTGGCGTCCCTCATCCCCTTCACCGGCACCGTGGGCACCATAATCGTTGGCGGCTTCACCGCCAGGTTAGGCTCCAGGATGACTTGGAGCGCCTCACGGTCCTTCGACGGCCGCGCCAAGGCGTCCGCGTACGCCCTCCCCACCGGGCCGTCCACCGTCCCCACGAGGAGGTCGATGTGAGCCACCTCGTTGCTGTCGGGGTCGACGAGGGCCTCGCCCGTGCGCAGGCCGAACCGCTCGATCACCTCGGGCGTCACGTCCACCCTGTAGAAG
>CAYPNN010000014.1:0-12917 GCA_964412065.1 uncultured Candidatus Bathyarchaeia archaeon | reverse complement strand
GTGTGGGCCAGTTCCGGCAGCGACGTCTTTGCCGTGGGTGACGGCGGCATCATCGGCATCGGCGCCATAGTGCTCGACAGGGCGGTCGTGGGTGAGAGCTCCATCGTGGGCTCGGGCGCGCTCGTCTCCCCAGGGGCCGAGATACCCGCCAACCACCTGGCTCTGGGTGTGCCGGCGAAGCCAGTCAGGGAGTGCAGGGAGGCCGAGCACGAGTACATGCGCAAGGAGCATGAGAGGACCCTCAGCAAGGCAAAGGTCTACAAGAAGATATACGAGGGGTAGCGTCTACCCTCTCATGTTGTGGGGGAAGGTGAAAGCCGAGGGGCAGATGTCGCTCAGCACGCAGCCCTCGCAGTCGGGCTTCTTGGCGCTGCACACCCTCCTGCCGTGCTCTATGAGCAGGTAGTTGGCGGCGAACCACTTCTCCCGGGGGATGAGCGCCATGAGGTCCCGCTCAACCTTGTCCCTGTTCTTCTCATCCGTGAGCCCCAGCAGCCTGCTGAGCCTGAGGACGTGGGTGTCCACGGCGATGCCCACCGTCTTGTCGAAGGCGCCGGAGAGGACGATGTTCGCGGTCTTCCTGGCAACGCCCTTGAGCTTGGTGAGCCCCTCCATGTTGTCCGGCACCACGCCGCCGTACTCCTCGACGATGGTCTTGGCGGCGGACTGGATGGCGTCGGCCTTCCTGTTGAAGAACCCGCTGGACCTGATGTCAGCGATGAGCTCCTCCCTCGGCGCGTAGGCGTAGTCCGCGGCTGTCCTGTACTTCTTGAAGAGCCTGGCGGTGACCTTGTTTATCTGCTCGTCCGTGCTCTGGGCGCTGAGTATAGTGGCCACCAGGAGGTCCAGAGGCGTCGACCAGTTGAGCACGGTGCCGTGCACGTCGGGGTACGCCTCCTCCAGCCGCCTTATGATCTCCTCTGCGCCTTCACCTTGCTCCATGAAAAGGAGTCGTACATGGCTCCATAAAAGCCTTGGAAGCCTTTAATTTCCGCCCATCTGATGCGTTGCTTGAGCGCCTTGTTCTGGAGGAGGAAAAGGGAGGAGAAGCCGCGGGAAAGGCTCCCGCCGAGGCAGCGGTGGGTCCCCAAGATTCTTGGCTGGGGGGTGGAGCACCCCGGCATCGTCCGCACGCTCCCCGCAGTAGAGAAGGCGGAGTGGAGCCTGGAGGTATCGGGGGAGGTGGAGAACCCCAGGACGTTCACGTGGGACGAGTTCACGGCTCTGCCCCAGACCGAGTCTGTTAGCGACTTCCACTGCGTCGAGACCTGGAGCGTCAAGGACCAGCGGTGGGAGGGCGTCAGGTTCAGGGACCTCATGGAAGAGGTGAAGCCCAGCCGCGAAGCCAGGTACGTCTCCTTCGAGTGCTACGACGGCTACACCACGAGCCTCCCCCTCGAAGAACTGAGAGGCGACGACGTCGTGCTGGCTCACAGGCTGAACGGCGAGGACCTGCCCCAGCCCCTGGGCGGCCCCATGAGGCTCGTGGTGCCCAACAAGTACGCCTACAAGTCGGCGATGTGGCTAAACAGGATCGTCTTCATGAAGAGGGACAAGCTCGGCTACTGGGAGTCCGGCGCGTACAGCAACACCGCGGACCCTTGGCGAAACGACAGGTACAGGCTGCGCTGATGTAACCGTTAAATCCACATCCGCCAACTATTCACCGATTATTCATGGAGTATGATGTTTTAATAAAGAACGCCACCATCGTGGAAGGCACTGGCAGGAAGGCTTACAAGGGAAACATAGCCGTGAAGGGTGACAGGGTCGTCGAGACAGGCGGCGTCAAGGGCGACGCCGCCGAGACCATCGACGCCAAGGGGCTCACAGCTGTCCCCGGTTTCATCGACGCCCACAGTCACGTGGACTGGGCCCTCCTCTGGTTCCCCAAGACGGAGAGCCACGTCATGCAGGGCATCACCACCTTCGTCGGCGGCCAGTGCGGCGGTAGCCCGGCGCCCCTCGGCGAGTACATACAGGTTCCGTGGCTCCTCCAGGATCACTTGGTGGACCTTGAGCCCTACAAGTACTACCCCAGGACGCCTTGGCACAAGCTGGAGCGGGTCAACGAGTGGATGAAGGAGGTATACGGGTGGACCCTGGACTGGGAGACCATGGGGGGCTTCTTCGAGCGGGTGGAGAAGACGGGCATCAGCATCAACTACGCTCCGCTGCTCGGCCACGGCACCGTGCGCACCAAGGTGATGGGCCTCGACTACAAGAGGCACAGCACCGTGGAGGAGCGGGAGCAGATGCACGAGCTCATCCACCAGGGGATGGAGGATGGCTGCATCGGCTTGAGCGCCGGCCTCGACTACGACCCAGACGTCTTCGCCGACCAGGAGGAGATCGTGGAGGCCGTGGCCCAGATCAAGGACTACGGCGGCGTCTACTGCCCCCACTGGAGGCGGACGGGGAGGAGACGCGGCGTGGCGGCGGGCCACGTCGCTAACGAGAAGATCACCGCCCTCATGGAGTGCGTCGAAGTCTACAAGCGGACCGGCGTGAGGCTGCACTTCGCCCACCTCAGCACCGGCTGGGAGATATACCCCACGGCGCCCACGGAGCTGGAGGAGGCCAACCTCAAGGCGACCATAGACATGATCACCAGGGAGAGCAAGGGCGGCCTCGACGTAACGTGGGACGCCATACCCTTCCTAGTCAGAGGCGGGTTCAGCGTCATGCCTTACCTGTGCGGCCTCCTGGAGCCCTGGCTCAGGGAGCTGGGCAGCCGCGAGGCCCTGGGCAAGTGGCTCGCTGTCCCGGACTTCAGGGAGGAGGTCCTCGACGCCATAAAGGCGGGCAAGTGGTTCATCAGGGTCGCCTACAACCCCAACACCAACCCCCGCTGGGCCGAGAACCTAACCGTCACCAGGAGCAAGGTGAAGGGCGTAGACGGTAAATCAGTGGCCCAGATCGCCGAGGAGCGCGGGAAGGACCCGTGGGAGACCTACTGCGACATAATAGTCGAGGACCCCGACACGAGGGGCGTCACGGGCACCCTGAGCTTCAGCCCGGCCTACCTCAGGTACTACACCCACCCCAATGGCATGGTTGGCCTGGACACGCTGGTGCAGGACGAGAAGTACCAGGCCAAGAACCCGCCGTGGAGCCTACCTGGCATCAACACCTTCGCCGCGTTCCCCATCTTCTACAAGGCCCTCGTGAACGAGCGTAGGGTCTTCACCCTGGAGGAGGCGGTGCAGAAGACCAGCGTCATGGCGGCCCGCGTCCACAACCTGGATGGGAGAGGCACAATAGACCCGGGTAGCTACGCAGACATCGTTCTCATGGACCTGCCTCGCCTCAAGATAGAGGCCGACGAGATCGAGCCGAGGAAGTACCCAGAGGGCATCAGGTACGTGTCCGTCAACGGTGTCCCCGTCGTAGAGAAAGGCAGACACACAGGAGCCACCCCCGGCAGGGTGCTTAGAAGGACCTAAAACCCGTTTTTTCACTCATTTTTATGTGAATAATGACTGTGTTTACCGGGGTTACCTCGTGGATCCGCTCAGGGAAAATCCTTTTAACCTTTTATTCTGCTTATCTTACGCACCAGCGTAAAAACTAGCAATAGAGGAGTCAAGATGGAGAGATCTAACACCGTTTTCATCGGAAGGAAGCCTGTCCTCAACTACGTACTGGCGTGTATGACCTTGTTTAAGAGCGGTCACGGGGAGATCGTCGTGAAGGCGAGGGGCCGAAGCATCAGCCGCGCGGTTGATGTCGTGGAGGTCCTCAGGAACAGGTTCATGCCCAACGCGGAGGTAGTGAAGATCGAGATAGGCACAGATAGGATCGAGACCGATGACAGGGGCCCCTCCAACGTAAGCACCATTGGCATATACGTCAAGGCTTAGGTGGAACGGGCAGATCATCCACGTTGACCCCTCCGACGCGCCGGAGGACCCATCAACGTGCAACTACAGCTATGTGAGTTCTGTCTGAAGAGCGGGATGCTCTGCTCGAAGTGCCAGCGTAAGGTGGAGTCAGGCGAAGTAAGCGAGAAGTACATTGAGGTAGCCAGGACGCTGCTGGAGATGGAGGACCAGAACCAGTTCCTCCAGAAGGTTAGGCTCGACAACGTATTAGACGCGGGCGGTTATCTTGTCCTCGTTGTAGGAAAGGGGGACACGGCGAGGTTCCAAGCCGAGCCTAGGCTGACCAGGGACCTCGGGGACAGGTTTAACAGGCGCGTCCTCGTCATCGAGTCCGGGACAAAGGACAGGCAGTTCCTCGAGGATCTGTTCTCCAACCAGCACATCATGACCATAAACATCATCTGGCTGCCTGACGGGAGCACCGAGACCAGGGTCGTGCTACAGGGGCGGGGGTCGAGGCGATTGAGCAAGAAGCGGATACAGGCGCTGACGTCCGTAGCGAAGAGCGTCAGAAAAATGGATCTCCGCGTCGAGTACACGTACTGACCGCCAAACTTTTTATACCCTACAAATGTTCCTAGCCTCGTAAACACCGGAGCCAGGGAGATGTTTGAACGCACCTACATCGAGGAGGTTAGACACCGCATCGACGAGAGAATAACCCTCGCCGGGTGGGTGAGCCGGACCAGGGACCTCAAGAACATACGTTTCATCGTCCTCAGGGACAGGACGGGGGAGATCCAGGTGGTGGTCAAGCCGGACACCCCGGAGATGTTCAACCTGAGCCTCGGCCGCGAGGACGTGCTGTCTGTGACCGGTGAGGCGGTCGAGAGCGACGTGGCGAAGGCGGGCGTCGAGTTCCTCCCTGACGGCATCGAGGTCATCAACAGGTCCCAGCAGCCGCTGCCCGTGGACATAATGGAGAACAAGAAGAGCGACCTGGATACGCGGCTAAACTGGAGGTTCCTCGACTTCCGCAGCCCAACCACCAACGCCATCTTCAGGGTGCAGAACGCGCTGGTGACGGGTTTCAGGGAGCACCTCACGGCCGAAGGCTACATGGAGTTCCAGCCGCCGTGCATCATCGGCAGCGCCAGCGAGGGCGGTGCGGACCTCTTCGCCATCCCCTACTTCGAGAAGACGGCTTACCTGGCTCAGAGCCCCCAGCTGTACAAGCAGATGTGCGCCATCAGCTTCGAGAAGGTGTTCACCATAACCCCCATCTGGCGCGCCGAGAAGTTCAACACCCCGACCCATCTCAACGAGGTCAGGCAGATGGACATAGAGCAGGCGTTCGCCGACGACGAGACCGTTATGGCGGTGCTGGAGGAGACCCTTGTCCACATGCTGGAGGAGGCGAAGGAGAGTACCGCCGAGCAGCTGGAGCTTCTGGGGCGGGAACTGGAGGTCCCGAAGCCTCCGTTCAGGAGGGTCACCTACACCGACGCCATAGAGATGCTTCAGGGCGAGGGCGAGAGCATAGTCTGGGGCGACGACTTCACCAAGACCCAGGAGGCTCTCCTCACGGAGCTCGTGGGGGACGACGCGTTCTTCCTCAAGGACTGGCCGGGCGAGCAGAAGTCGTTCTACGCCATGCCCTACGACAAGGAGGATGAGACCGACGTCAGGTACCTGGAGGAGACCTACGGCTCCGCGGAGATCGGCGACAGGGTGGTCAGGGCCTTCGACTGCCTCCACGGCGGCATCGAGATATGCAGCGGCACCATGCGCATCCACCAGCCTGAGCTTCTCAATGAGCGCATCAGGTACAAGGGCCTGAACCCCGACAGCTTCGAGTACTACGTGGATGCGTTCAGGTACGGCGCGCCCCCCCACGCCGGGTGGAGCATCGGCATGGAGCGGATAACCATGACGGTGACGGGGCAGAGCAACATCAGGGAGTGCTGCATGTTCCCCCGTGACCGTGACAGGCTGGTGCCGTAGCGTTGACGCGCCCCAGCGACTACAAGATGGTGATCGTGATACGCATCGACCTCGGCATGAGCGTCGGCAAGATGGTCGCCCAGGCGTGCCACGCCGCGGTGGCTGCCAGCGAGGAGTCCAAGAGGACGAGGACTAAGCACTGGCACAGGTGGATGGACACGGGTGGCAAGAAGGTGGCTCTGGAGGCTGAGAGCCTGGAGGAGCTGGAGTCGCTGGCGCGTCAAGCAGAGGAGCTGGGCATCACCAACGTGCTCATCCAGGACGCCGGGCACACGGAGGTCCCGCCCGGGACCGTCACCTGCCTCGGCCTCGGGCCGGATCAAGCCATGAAGATCGATAGGGTCACCGGCGACCTTCCCTTGCTGAAGTAAAGCGTCAGGTTACCTGTCCCTAGATACATGGAATGAGCGTTTTTTTTGCCCTTTTGAGGGCTTTTTGGGAGTCTGTGTCAGGTATCTAGTAATATGAGAAAAAAATTTTGGGTCAAGTTCTTAGTTACAAGGAATAAATGAAATTTAATATTCACTTAGGAGAAGCTTTGAGTCAGTCATAAAGTTATCAAGTCGTTTCTTTTCAATTTCCATTCATTTGGGCTAAATTGAGTGTGTTTGGAATCATAATGGCGACTAACCATAACAAATATGCAACTGACTTATCAGAGAAAGCAATTAACGTTTCACTACTTAAATAAACTATAAAGAATAAAATTATATTAAAATAAGATAAAGCCCAAATAATATAAGATTTCACCAAACTCAAATTATTTGAAAATAAACCATACAACATTATAATAATCGAGTTTATGATAAACAGTTGATACCATATAGGAAAATTATTTAGAAATAAAGATAGATTAAAAAATAATTCATTGCTTAAATTAACATCTATTAATATGTTTAATAATATTATAAAATAACCTATTGATATAAATCTGGAATAAACTACTTTGCTATCATCTGGATAAATTGAATATAACACCGTCCAACCCATAATAAAAAACACCGTGCATGGACCAACTAAAAACATAAATAACATAGGATAAATATAAAATATTGATAAACGATATATTGATAATAAGGGTAAGAATAGTAAACAAATGCTATATACTCCATAAAATATGAGATTTTTATTATATGTGCTTATTTCTACTGCTTTCTCTCTATTTTTATATAAGTAGATAAAAATGCTTAAAATTCTATACCCGTAGAAACATGTATAAAACATTAATATCCACTGTATTCCTTCACCAAGTATTGGAAAATATGGAAAAATTATCTGAACAACCCAATAGATGATTAATATATTTTCTTGGTTGATTAAAGAAAATTCAGGTGATTCTAGTTTTACTTGGTTATTTTCGTTAATAGGTATGCTTTTTCCTTTACTTTTTTCCCTTATTAGTACACCATAACCGACTAGAAGAACTGGCCACAACCAGAATATGGATGATACAGCTATTCTCTGAATTTCATGCGCGTAAACTGGATTCCATGGAACCAGATATGCTAACGCGATAAAGATAATCGGTTGAGTAGCTATAAAATATGTAAGTACTTCTTTTAACAAGGCTCTAGTATTCAATCCATTTCACTATCTAGCATTTGTCTGAGTAAAATGCTTTATTGAATGTAAAATAATCGGAGGATAAACACCAAAAAATAAATAATACCCAAATTCTTAGTTATATCGAGAAGTTCAATATCCTTGTTACATGAAACGGCGCAGGTATCTCGCGTAGACGATTTATAAACTAAGGATTAAAATTATTGATTATGCGCAAACCACCAGCTACTGCATTCAAAGAATTATCACCGGAAGAAAGCGAAGAACTACTCAAAGCCTTGAAATATCGTTTTATGGAAAACATGAACCTCCATGAAAGTCTTGAATGGGCTAAAGTACAAACAAGACTAGAAGCTAATCCAGAAAAAATGTGGTCAATCAATGAAATGGAAAAAACAGGCGGTGAACCGGATGTTGTTGGCCACGACAAAAAAAACCGGCGAGTACATTTTTATTGATTGCTCAGCGGAAAGTCCTATCGGTCGCAGAAACTGTTGCTACGACCGTGACGCTCAGGAGCAGAGGGAAAAGAAAGGAGTGCATCCAAATGGAAACGTCATTGATATGGCAGCCTCCATGGGCATCGAGCTTTTAACAGAAGAACGATATCGAGAGTTGCAGAAACTCGGAGAATTTGATACGAAAACATCGAGTTGGGTTAAAACACCTTCTGATATTAGAAAACTCGGAGGCGCTATCTTTGCTGATCGACGCTACAACCATGTCTTCATATATCATAATAGTGCGCCATCCTTCTATAGCGCTAGGGGGTTCCGTGGCGTGCTAAGGGTCTAAATCGGCTCTTGAATTTTCATTCATCGATCCACGTCCTCTGCGTACGCGAACTTAGTTATCATAAATCGCTATTTGTTATATTGCGGGAAATTCAATATGCTTGTTACAATGAATAACTGAATTTCAATACTCGCCTAGAGAAGGTTTGAATTAGTCATGTAGTCATCAAGTCGTAATAGATTTCATTAAAAGTGGTAGGGTTCGAACCGACTCGAGGCATAAATGTACGGAGGATTTGACCTGAACCCAGTGAATTGTGGATAAAATTATGGCACAACCCTTTCTCTTTCTTTCAATATAATTCTCTCTTACTCTCCCTCTAAACAAAAAGCTCACACGTAATATTCTGATAGAAGTGAGAGTAAAATTATGACCCCACACACACGACTTTTCTCGATATGTCTTGCACACGCAGCCCAAGAACAAATAGGAAAAATGGCAGAACAACTAACTTGTGCTGCACAAGCAACAGTTAAATGACGGCTAGGACAACGTGCTAAATTACATTGCCAATACTTAGCACTCTCCGAAAGCCAGCTTATCTCAAGATCTATGCTATCCCATTAATACAAAACAGTCTAGGCTCCATGAGTAACTCAATTTCCGTTCTCTTTGCCCTCGACCTCGGAGCCAGCATCTTCCAAGTGAACCTGATAAATACCATGCGGAGCACAATGAGCATCTTACTTCTGGTCCCCTTCGGCATCCTCTCCGATCGCTATGGACGAAAGCCGATGATCCTCTATCCTAGAGCGATAATCATCGTTGGAACCGTGATTCGTGTCTTTGCCACAAACCCGAACCACCTCATCATCGCCTCGTTAGTCGGTGGCTTCGCGGGAGGGAGCTACTTTCCCGTCCTCCTTTCCATGATTGCTGACATATCTAAAGAAGAGGAACGACAAGAATGCATCAGTACCCTATTCTTATTCTCCAGCATCGGGATGGTGCTCGGTCCCACGCTTGCAGCTTCCATCTTGCTACTCCCCCAGATCACTCTGAGGAGTATCTACCAAATAACGGCTATAACCCAAATCGGCGTATTGATCTACTTGGCCGTTGTGATTAGAGAGACGAAACCACAACTTGAGAGGCACGAAAAAATGGATTTCCTACCTCATATCAAACAGTTGATAAGCCAAACAAGCTTCCAAGACCTGCTCATCGTCGTCTTCCTCTACAACTTCTACCACTCGATCTTCAGAACCTACGCTCCGATATACGGTCGAGTGGACCTGAACCTCACGGATTCCGAGGTCGTATCATTAAATACATACAGAAACTTGGGGGTCATGCTCATTCGCCTCTCATCCGCCACCTTCCTCGCACGAGTCCCAATCACCCCATTCCTATTATCGGTTATCGTTTTAGGTGCGTTGACTGGTTTCCTTGTGCCCTTCGCCACCAGCTACACGTCGATCGTGCTGATCCTTTTCCTGGTGGGCGTGAGCTTCGGCGCATTTCGAGTTCTCAGCACTACCCTCGTAGCGAGGAATTCAGTACCCGAAAATCGGGGAATAGCGAATAGTCTCCTCGACCTCAGTCAATCAACCGGCAACTTAACGAAAATACTGACGTCCCCGATGGCTGAAAATTTAGGGCTCGTCCCAGTCTTCATTTTAGGAGGCGCCACCTGCCTCAGCACTATCATCCCGACGTTGTGGCGAAAACTCGGACGATGAACCGTTCCGTTCCTGTAAAAGCTAGCTATCTTCACATCATGGTTAATTGATCATTTGTAAATATAAGATTGAGAATGCGATTTCGGATCGACCAGCCATTCCGTTTATTTTCTAAAAAGAATTGACTACACGTTAAGCTAGATAATGCAAACAAGTTTGAAGACGTGCGCGCAATAACGCAAAAATGTGTGCATTACATGAATCATAATTTATATGGGTCTCGTTAGCACACGCAAGTATGTGTGGGGATAAAATTATTGATAAAAAGGGAACATTCATGTCTCCACATGCGGTAGGTTTTGAATCCCACCCCCCGACATCTAGATGAGAATTTATGTTTGGATAAACTATAGTTATATTGAGAAACTCAATATCCTTGTCACGTGGAATAAGCGTTTTATAGGGGGTGGTGGTGTCACCGTTCTCCTCCGGGGATGAGGGGTGTCGGTTTGTCAGGTTCTGCGTTTCTTGGCGTCTCTCTCCGCGATGAGTTTCTTGGAGAAGGTTCCCGTGGGGTCGTGGATGTCCGGGTACTCGTACCAGTCGTGGCCCTGCCTGATGACCTCGTACCTGGGCGGGTCTCCCCCGATCTCGTCCCACAGACGTCTCCTGAGCCTCCGGCAGACCTGGGGGTAGGACGCGGCCAGGTCATTCCTCTCCTTGGGGTCGATGGTGGTGTCGTACAGCCTCTCCTCGGTGTTGTCGATGTCGGTCATGTAGACGTGTACCTCGTCCTTGGTCCAGAGCCACGGGTAGAAGATGGAGGTGGCGTAGCCTCTGGTCGGCTCGGCTGCCCCGGTCGCATAGTCCCAGACGTTGACGCCGTCCAATCCCTTGGGCGCCTTGACTCCAGCCATCTCCATGAGGGTCACCGGGACGTCGTGGTGAGCCACGTAGGCGTCGCAGGTCTCCCCGCCGTGCTCCCCGGCGGGGCCCTTCACCATGTAGACCAGGTCCATGAGCTCGCTGTACATGTGGGCGGGCAGCTTGTGCATTATCCCGTGATCCATAATGGGGTGCCCGTGGTCGCTCACCAGAGCGACGACTGTGTCGTCCCAGAGGCCCATCCCCTTGACCCTGTCCAGGAGCCTGCCCACGTAGGTGTCGCAGTGGGCTACCTCGCCGGCGTACATCGCCAGTATGTACTCAAGCTCGCCCTCCCTGAACTCGTTGGGGCCGCCCACCGTCGGGATGATCCTCCTGCCGTCGTAGGAGTCCGTGTCGAAGTACAGGTCCAGGTACTCCCTGGGCGGGTTCCAAGGCTCGTGGGGGTCGAACTCCTCAACCACCAGGAAGAAGTTCTGGTCACCGCCGTTCCGCTCAAGCCACCTCGTGGCTGCTCCGAAGGTCCTGGGCGCGAACCAGTCCTCCTCCCCCCTCCAGTCCTGGACGTTGGCGAGGCAGTACGGTAGGCTGTGCCCCACCATGCCGTACATCTCGTCGCAGGGCAGGTTACCGGGGTCCTCCAGGTCGCCGCCGATGGGCGCCTTGAGGTGGGCCGCCTCCTGGCCCCTTATCCACTCCCAGCTGGTGAAGCCCCTGTGGAAGTTCATGGAGGGCTTGAACATGTGGTGCACCGACGAGAAGAGGGCGGTCAGGTAGCCGTGGTGCCTGAACACCTCGGCGGCGGTGACCTGGTGCTCGGGTATGGGCTGCCACCCCGGTATGAGCACCACGTCGCCCTTCGCCGCCACGTAGCCCCTGCAGGGGAACGTACGCATACCCGTGTACATGGCCCTCCGGACGGGGAGGGTTGGCAGCGCCTCGGGGTAGGCGTTGGTGTACACGACGCTCTCCGCCGCCAGATCGTCCATGCTGGGGGTGTCGATCCAGTCGTTGCCGTAGGCCCCCACGTGGTCCCTCCGGAGGCTGTCGAGAACTATGAGAATTACGTTGTGCATGGATAAACAGCTGCGGAACAATGAATAACGTTTCCGTAGTTTATACCGAAGGATGATATTTACAGTAAATACCGCCTCGTAGTACGATCCGAATAAGTTATTACTACAGGATTTCAAGTCCTACAGAGTTGAGATGAGTAGGGCGTACAAGTTACCCCCTTTCGCTCCATCGTTCTACGAGGTGTAATTATGGTAGAGGAGATTAGGCTTCACGGCATGGGAGGCCAGGGCGTGGTGGCCTGCGGCGAGCTCATCGCCATCGCCGCAAGCTACGAGGGCAAGTTCTGCCGCGCCTTCCCCATGTACGGCAGCGCCCGCAGGGGCGCCCCGGTGCTCGCGTTCGCCCAGATAGGTCGAGAGGACGAGGCCACGCGCAGCATGATCTATCACCCCGAGTACCTGCTGGTGCTGGACCCGAAAATGCCCGAAGCCATGGACGTGACACAGGGCCTACGAGACGGGGGCGTCGTCGTCTACAACACGACGAAGACGCCGGCGGAGGCCAAGACGCTCTTCGATAGGGACATCAGGAAGATGGGTGTCGTCGACGCCACGGGCACAGCCGTGGAGTTCATAAAGAGGCCGATACCCAACACGACGATACTGGGGGCGTTCGCCAAGACCACTGGGCTGCTGAAGATGGACAGCATCTTCAAGGCCATAGAGAAGAGGTTCCCACCGAATCTTGCGGAGCCCAACAAGGAGACGGCCCAGGCCGGGTACGACCGGGCACGGGTGGAGGAGTACTAGGCATGATATCGGAAGTCGATAAATCCACGATCAAGGGACTCATCCTGAACGACATAGCCCGCAAGGGCGGCAAGTATGTCGCCAACTGGAGGGTCTACAAGCCCGTGATAGACTACGAGAAGTGCGTGGCATGCGGCCTCTGCGTAACATACTGCCCCGAGCAGGCCATGGAGCCCGGGGAAGACGGGAAGCCCGTTATAGACTACAGGTTCTGTAAGGGCTGCGGGGTCTGCGCCAACGAGTGCCCCCAGAAGGCTATAGAGATGGTGATGGAGGAGACGCAATGACCCAGGAATTCGACGTGATGCCCGGGAACAAGGCGGTCGCCCACGGCGTGCGCCTCGCCCGGGTCGAGGTGGTGCCCGTGTTCCCCATCACGCCCCAGACCACCATAATCG
>CAYPNN010000013.1:0-13170 GCA_964412065.1 uncultured Candidatus Bathyarchaeia archaeon | reverse complement strand
GCGCGGGGGAGCGTGTCACCAGACTCAAGGAGTCCGTCGAGATACTCAAGGGCATGCTCCACAACGAGGTGTTCAGCTACGAGGGCAGGTACTGGGTGCTGCGCGAAGCCGTCAACATACCTCAGCCGGTGCAGAGGCCGTTCAGGGTCTCGGTGGGGGCACGTCAGCCGAGGCTCATCGCGGTGACGGCGAGGCACGCCGACGGCATCAACGCCTCTGGTAACCTCAAGAACATCGACAGGATACTGGGTCAATACCACGCGGCACTTGAGAGGCTGGGCAAGTCGGTTGACGACGTCTATATCAGCGGCTTCGCGCCAGGCGTCTACCTGATGAAGGACGACGAGGAGTACGAGGCCACTCTCAGAAAGTGGGCCGATCGAGGCACCGATCCGGCCGAGGCAAGGGAGCACGACTTCATCGGGACCCCGGAGACTCTCGTCGAGAAGTGGCGCCAAGCCATGGACCAGGGCATGAAGATGAGCGTCATCAACGTCAGACCGAGCAAAACCATGGAAGAGAACGTGAAGATGCTCGCCCGGTTCAGAGACGAGGTAGCCTCCCAACTTTAACCAAATTTTTCTAAACCATACATGCCGTCGGTGAGCACGGGCCACCGAGATGTTTCTCAGGCAAACAGTGTAGACTAGACGCGGAAAACGTTCCAGATGGTTTTTAGCCGCGAGGTCCCAAACATTGGTGTCATGGCTCTGGAGCAGGGGCTCAGGGACTACTTCGGGGAAGACGAGAGGAGGGTCGTCCTCGTGGGCGTCGGGAACCCCATGAGGGGCGACGACGGCGTCGGTGTTAGGATCATCGAACGCCTCGAGGCGATGGGCCTAGACGGTGTCATGCTTCTGAGCGCTGAGACGGTCCCCGAGGCGTTCATCGGCAAGGTTGAGAGCCATGAACCGACACACGTGCTGCTGCTGGACGCCGCCAACTTCGGGGGCCTGCCCGGGGAGGCCAGGCTCATCGACCCCGAGCACGTAGGTGGGCAGGCCGTCTCGACCCACAGCCTGCCGCTGAACATCTTCATCGGCTACGTCGAGAAGAGCTTGGGGATCACCGTGCTCCTCCTTGGGATCCAGCCCA
This sequence comes from uncultured Candidatus Bathyarchaeia archaeon, assembly GCA_964412065.1. Lineage (GTDB taxonomy): Archaea > Thermoproteota > Bathyarchaeia > TCS64 > TCS64 > RBG-16-57-9. Next base: position 12,075 of record CAYPNN010000013.1, on the reverse strand, counting down.
AGTCCGTGACGTTCGGCGAGGAGATGAATCCGGAGCTCGTCGAGGCTTCCAAGAGGATCGCGGACACTCTTCACAAAATACTGTCTCAATAGAGCGCGTGCGTCTGTTTCATGATAACTGATCCGCAGAGTGTTGATCTTTTTTGATTTTATTGAAGACAACGGTTGCAGGGGCAGCGAAATATTTATAGTGTCTCTGTTGATAGGTATGCGATTTGAGATGAGTGAAGTTTATGTGGGCGTCGGAAGTTCAACTCTTACTCATCGTCGCAACTCCAGTCTTCGCTCTTACGAAGGCTGGGCTGAAGGACATACTCTTCGCCTCTCTCAGCTTGGGTGGTCTCTACTGGACCGCATACGCCCCTTAAGACTGTTTTTTCCAGGCGCTCATCTATGGCGGAGCTGTGTTTGTTCTCCTCGCATCTGTTATAATATTCGTGAGAAGTGAAGACAGTGAGTGACTTGAAGACAAGTATGTACACGGGTATCGTCATCAGCAAGCCCTTGCTTGTGTGGCTACCCGATGACGACGTACCATTTCAAGTAACTTGTGTTGGAGTGCATTTTTAATGATTGTTTTAAACACATTAACCCGATATCCCAATAAAAACATTGGAGGCGGTGTCTAGTGGCACACGACGTTGTCGTTGCGACGGGGTGGCAGGCAGTGATGGAGTACTGGCCGGCATTCTTCTGCTGGATCATACCCATGGTCGGCGCCGTGCTCATGCCGGTCTTCAACAGGCTCGGTGACAAGTTCCGGGACTATATGGCGGTGGTCTTCGGCGCCGGAGCCGCCATATCGACAGCCTCCATGGTTCCGTGGCTCCTCTCCGGGCACACGCCCGGCGACGTCACGGTCGGAGACTGGATAACGTTAATAGGGAAGCCCCTGAGGATGGGGGTCCTCGTCGACCCCTTGACGATCATCGTTCTGAACGTCGTCTCATTCATCACGCTGATGATCATCGTCTACAGCGTCGGCTACATGCACGGCGACCAGCATCTCACGAGGTACTGGTTCCTATTCCTCTACTTCCTCGGGAGCATGCTGCTGCTGGTGGTGAGCAACAACCTCATCCAGACCATGATCGGCTGGGAGGGCGTCGGCATCTGCAGCTACGGCCTCATCGGCTACTACTACAGGGACAGCAAGGAGCGGTGGCTCGGGGGCCCCCCGCCCACCAAGATGTATTCGCCCAGCGAGTGCGGCATGAAGGCGTTCGTGGTGACGGGTGTCGGCGACGTGTTCATGCTGGGAGCCATCTTCATAATATTCACCTTCGCCGGCACGCTGAACTACACAGAGCTGATACAGACTGCCCCTGAGTGGCTGACAGAGATGAGCCACTACCCGGGGCTGATAGCGTTGACGGCCATACTGTTACTAGGCGGCCCCGTAGGAAAGTCGGCGCAGTTCCCACTCCACGAGTGGCTACCCGAGGCCATGGCGGGCCCCACACCTGTGTCCGCGCTGATCCACGCCGCGACGATGGTCAAGGCAGGCGTCTACCTGGTCGCGAGGATGAGCCCCGTCTTCTACATAGGGGCCTGGTTCCTGCACCTGCAGGAGGCTCAGACCTACTTCATAGTCATAGCGATCATCGGGGCATTCACCTGCTTCCTGGCTGCGAGCCAGGCCATCGTGTCGGTGGAGCTGAAGAAGATACTGGCTTACTCGACGGTGAGCCAGATTGGCTACATGATGCTGGGGCTCGGCCTCAGCGGGCTCAGCAAGGAGGCGTACATAACGGGCTTGACGGCCGGCATATTCCACCTGGCGAGCCACGCGCTTTTCAAGGGGGCTCTCTTCCTCTGCGCGGGCTCGGTGATCCACGCCGTCGAGAGCATCTACATCTTCAACATGGGTGGCCTCAAGAAGCACATGCCGAAGACCTACCTGTTGATGCTGCTGGCCACCCTGAGCCTCTCCGGCATCCCGCCGTTCAGTGGGTTCTGGAGCAAGGACGCCGTGTTCCTCTCCGCCCTCACCGCCGGGACACCCCTCGCCATGGTGCTGCTGGCCGTCGGCGTCGTCAGCGCGGCCATGACCTTCGCCTACAGCCTACGCTACATGAGCGCCACTTTCCGCGGCGACGAGAGCGAGTTCATCCACGAGCTGGAGCACCACGGACACCACGTACACGAGGCGCCCACAATCATGTGGGTCCCCATAACGATACTGGTGATCCTCTTCAGCGTAATCGGGCTCCTGGGCCTCGCCGGGCTGGCGAACCCGAACCTCAGCCCCGAGGTGTTCATCGAGGAAGCCATCCACCACAGCGTGGAGCACATACTACCCGTCGAGGTGGCCGAGGAACTCCACCTGGCCCACGTCAGCGGCTCAACGAAGCTCGTGGGCGCGGCCCTAAGCGCGGTGGCTCTGCTGACCGGTGGGTTCCTAGGCTACAACTTCTACTGGAAGAAGACATGGGACAGCTGGGCGTGGGTTCAGGCAAACGAGTTGAGGAAATCCGTGTACACGTTCCTGTGGAACAGGTGGTACCTCAACCAACTTTACTACACGGTCTTCGTCGATGGAGTCATCCTCACAGGGAGGGAACTCCACGCGACGCTGGAGAAGATGTTCTTCGACAAGATAACGCCGGTGGTCAGCGGGGCTGCCATTGGCTTGGGCTCGGTTATTTTCAAGAACGTTGAGCAGGACATTATTGACAAGGGCCTCAACGAGGGCGTCCCCGACGCCGCGATCACATTGTGGGACCACGTGAGGAAGCTGCAGACGGGCGTCCTCAGCTACAACTTGGCCTACATAGGCATAATGTTCCTCGTCTTTATCCTGTTCTTCATCTTCGTATTAGGAGGAGGCATGTAAGATGGTAATGTCGTATACACTTGGATTGGTACTCCTGGTACCACTAATAGCTACACCCATCGTGTACGTTTTGGGTAAGAACTTCGGAAAAGGCACGGGATGGCTAACAGCGTTGCCTCTGGTGATCACCTTGTTCCTACTGGCTACGGTAGCGGTGGAGATACAGGGGGGAGGCTCATATGAGGAGGTATATAGCTGGGCCCCTCAAGCCGGGCTGTCGTTCGGCCTCATGGCTGACGGCCTGAACATCTGGATGCTGCTCACCATCAACTTGCTGTGCCTTGGAATAAGCGTCTACAGCATCCCGTACATGGAGCACAGGTTCCACGAGTGGGAGCACGAGACAGGCGAACCCATGGGCGAGGGCGCCTACGCCACATACTATGCCCTCTACCTGCTGTACGCCGTGGGCATGCTGGGCACCGTCATGGCGACGAACACCATCCAGTTCTACTTCTTCTACGAGCTGATGCTGGTGCCGAGCTGGGCCCTGGTGAACAACTACGGCTACGGCGAGCGTGAGCGCATAGGTATGATGTACTTCATGTGGACCCATGTTGGTGCCGTCATACTTCTGGCCGGCCTGCTCACGAGCTACTGGATCACGGGCAGCTTCGAGATCAGCGCCCTCGCCGGCGTCGTGGGCCACCCGTGGGCCGGGTGGGTCGCGTTCGCGATACTCATAGGTTTCTTCACGAAGATGGCGGTGTTCGGCATCCACATCTGGCTGCCCTACGCCCACGCCGAGGCGCCTACACCCATCAGCGCCCTGCTGAGCCCCGCCATGATCGGCATCGGAAGCTACGCGGCCATCAGGCTTGTCGCCATCCCCATGGCGCCGGTGTTCCAGACCTTCAGCCTGGTCTTCACCATCTGGGCTCTCCTCACCATGGTGTATGGGGGGCTCATGGCGCTGGCGCAGGACGACATCAAGCGGTTCCTGGCGTACAGCAGCGTGAGCCAGATGGGCTACATCTTCCTGGGGCTGGCGAGCGCCGGCGCCTACGGGGAGGCTGGAGCCATCTTCCACTACGTCAGCCACGGCTTCGGTAAGTGCATCTTGTTCTGCGTCGCGGGCGTACTCATCGCGAACGCCGGCACCAGGAGCATCAAGAAGATGGGCGGCCTCGCCGACAGGATGCCCATAACCGCTACGTTGGCGCTGCTGGGCTTCTTCGCCATAGGCGGGGTGCCACCGACCATCGGGTTCATGAGCAAGTTCATGGTGTTCAGCGGCGTCTTCGAGACGGCGATGGGTAGCTCGGTGCAACTGGCCGTGGCGGTCGTCGCCATAATAATGACGGTGCTCACCGTGGGATACAGCCTCTGGACAGTCCGACGGGTGTTCTTCGGGCCCCTAGCTGAGGGCATGGAGGAGGTGAAGGAGGCCAACCAGCTCTACCTGGCGCCCATGATAGTCTTCGCATTGATGGCGGTGATAATAGGCGTCTACCCGAGGCTGGTCACCGACTACATCATCCCCTACTTCTCCGCCGTGTTCTAGCCATCCCCACATATAAAACGCGGGGGCTCCTTGGAAGAGACCCCGGTTTCCGGGTTTGCACAAGTTTTTTTTAGTGGGTTGTACTTTGCTGATAAGAAATGAGCATAGCCGTCATTGGTCCTTCCTCTTTTGTCACCTGTTTCGAGCTCATAGGCGCCAAGGGATACGAGGAACACGGGGAGGGGGCGGTGATGGCGACCCTTAACCGCCTAGTCAACGAAGGTGACTTCAAGCTCATCATCATTCCTGAGCGATACGCAGCGGCGACCCGTTCTACACGTGAGGAGACTATGAGGCGTGGGGCAATCACACCCATCTTCGCGCTTATACCTGACCTCACCATGGAGACCGGGATGAGGATGGAGGAGCTCCAGGCGGTGGTCTCGCTCGCCATAGGGACAAGGTTGGAGTTATAGAACCATGGGAACAGAGAACATTCTTTCATTGGGCGGGAGGCTCCAGAAGCTCCTGGAAAAGACGGAGGCCGAGGCCCAGGAGGTCATATCGGACGCCCAGGCCGAAGCAGACGAGATGGTACGCGAAGCCAAGGAGGAGTCGGAGAGGAGGCTGGTCCGAGCCCAGTATCGCACAGGTCTCGACGAGTTCCTCCAGGACGCTGAGGCCGAGGCCAAGAAGGAAGCCGAGAAGACCCGCAGGGACTACGCCAATCAGGCAGAGAAGATAAAGGCGATCCCAGAGGATAGGGTCAAGGAAGCCGCAGATCTGCTTGTGAAGGAGGTGCTCCCGAAATGAGCCAGAAGAAGATGGACAACGCCCTCATAGACAAGACCATCGACATGAGGGGTAGGATACTTGAAGAGGCGGAGAAGAAGGCGACGTGGATACTCACCAAGGCCGAGGAAGAGAAGAAGAGGATAATGGAGCAGACCCATAGAAGCATCGAGGGTGTCATAGGCTCTGAGCTGAGGGCCGTACACGATAGGATCGTCGGGCGCGCCCAGCTTGAGGGGAGGCGGCAGCTCCTCGAAGCCAGGATGGAGGTCCTCAACAGGGTCCGCGACGAGGCACACGAGCAGATCAAGGCAGTGGCCGCCGGGAAACGAAGGGGCGTCGACTATTCCGGGAGTCTCATCAAGCTGATAGCCGAGGCGGACCAGGCGATGGGCGAAGACATGTACCTGGTCTCAGCCAACGCTAAGGACCTCAAGTACCTCAAGAAGAACGTCGGCGACATTAGCGAGGCCATCGGGGGAAAGAAGATCACGATCAAGGAGACCCCTGTAGACATCATCGGAGGCGTAGTAGTGTCGAACGAGGACGGAACCAAGAGCATGGAGAACACGTTGGAGCGGAGGCTGGGGGTCGTCAACAACAGGCTCCAAACCGAGATAGCGAAGAAGCTGGGAGTGATATAAGATGGCGCAGAGACTTGAAGGCTCGATTGAGAGGATCAACGGCTCACTCATCGTGGCGAAGTTCACCGAGGAGCCCAAGATGGGCGACCTCACAGAGGTGGGCAACCTGAAGCTCATGGGGGAGATCGTCAGGCTGAGTGAGGAGACAGCGTACATCCAGTGCTACGAGTCCACGTCTGGGGTGAAGCCAGGTGAGCCCGTGGTAGACATCGGGACTCCCCTCGTCGCCGAGTTGGGGCCGGGCCTCATGGGCCAGATCATGGACGGCGTGGAGCGGTCAGAGATCGAGCTCTGGGACCTCACCGGCCCCTTCATCACCAGGGGCACGACCATCGCCTCGCTTAAGAGAGACAAGAAGTGGCCTTTCGAGCCGTCGGTGAAGCCCGGGGACAGGGTCGGCGGCGGCGACGTCGTCGGCACCGTCCAGGAGACCGAGACCTTCGTCCACAAGATACTCGTGCCGCCGGATCTGTCGGGCACCATAAAGTCGGTGGAGAAGGGAGAGTTCACGGTCACGGAGACCATAGGCGTCTTGGAGAAGGATGACGGCGAGACGGCGGAACTAAAGATGATGCAGGTCTGGCCCGTGAGGCGGAGCAGGCCCATCAACGAGAGGCTTGCGCTCAACGCGCCCCTCATCACGGGGCAGCGCGTCATCGACACCTTCTTCCCATGCGCCAAGGGAGGCGCATCTGCCATCCCCGGTGGGTTCGGGACGGGAAAAACCGTCGCGTTGCAGCAGATCGCCAAGTGGAGCGACGCCGACATCATCGTATACATCGGCTGCGGCGAGCGCGGCAACGAGATGGCTGACGTGGTCGATCAGTTCCCCGAGATCGAGGACCCGAGGACGGGCAAGAAACTCATCGAGCGTACCATCATCGTCGCAAACGTATCCAACATGGCTGTCTCCGCCCGTGAGGCCAGCATATACATGGGCATCACCATCGGCGAGTACTTCAGAGACCAGGGCTACGACGTCGCCATAATGGCCGACTCAACGAGCAGGTGGGCGGAGGCCCTCCGCGACATCTCGGGCAGGCTGGAGGAGATCCCCGCAGAGGCCGGCTTCCCCGCGTACCTCGCGGACAGGATCGCCGAGATATATGAACGCGCCGGCAGGGTACGTGTGATGTGCAGCGACGAGAGGTATGGAAGCCTCACGCTGCTCGGAGCCGTCTCACCGCCCGGCGGCGACTACTCTGAGCCCGTCACGACCACGACCCTCAGGTTCATCGGAACGTTCTGGGCGCTGGATAGCCAGCTCGCCTACAGACGCCACTTCCCCGCCATCAACTGGCTCAGGAGCTTCACGAGGTACCTGGCGGTGGCGGCCAGGTGGTGGAGCAACTATGACACGCATTGGGAGGACATCAGGGCACAGGCCCTCAGGGTCCTCGAGGAGGCAGCCGAGATCGAGGAGACCGCCCGAATCATCGGGGAGAAGGCGTTGCCAGACGACCAGAGGCTGGTGTTGCTGGCTGCCGAGATGTTGAGGGAGGGCTTCCTGGTCCAGAGCGCGTTCCATGAGGTGGACACCTACTGCTTACCGGAGAAACAGGTCAAGCTGCTTAGGCTCTTCACCAACTTCTACAACCAGGCCAGGCCACTCATCGAGTCCGGCATACCCATCGATCAGGTCAGGGAGCTAGACGTGATCAGGGAGATCATGAGGCTCAAGGAGCATAAGGGAACCGAGCCCATCGACCAGGCCAGGGAGACCATGAACAACGAGATCAGGGCACTCAAGGCCCAGTACGAGGAGAGATAGACATGAGCGGATTAGCGAGAGTGGTATACAAGACGACGAGCGAGATCAAGGGACCCATCCTCATGGTCGAGAGGGTCAGGGACGTCGCATTCGACGAGATCGTTCTAATCGAGAGACCCAGCGGCGAGTTCGTTCAGGGCAGCGTCCTGGACGTGAGCCGGGACTGGGCCATGGTCCAGTGCTTCGGGAAGACCGCGGGCCTCGATATCAACACCAAGGTCAGCTTCACCGGAGACGTGCTCAGGATACCCGTCTCGGAGGACCTCATAGGCAGGGTCTTCAGCGGCAGCTTCGCACCCCTCGACGGGATGCCGCAGATCATCGGCAAGGAGCGCAGGGACGTGAACGGAGGGATCATCAACCCCGCCGCACGCGAAGTCCCCAGGGAGTTCATCCAGACGGGCCTCAGCAACATCGACGGCATGAACAGCCTCGTCCGCGGCCAGAAGCTCCCCATCTTCAGCGAGTCAGGCCTCAGCCACAACCAGATGGCGGCCCAGATCGCTAGGCAGGCCACCATCCCGGGGGCCGAGAGCGAGTTCGCCATCGTCTTCGGCGCAATGGGCATCAAGAACGAGGAGGCAGCCTACTTCAGGGAGGAGTTCGAGAAGACCGGCGCCCTGAACAAGAGCGTCATGATCCTGAACCTGGCGGACGACCCGCCCATCGAGCGCATCGTGACGCCACGCATCGCCCAGACCATCGCGGAGTACCTGGCCTTCGACATGGGGATGCACGTGCTGGTCATCCTCACGGACATGACCAACTACGCCGAGGCGCTGCGCGCCATCAGCATCGCAAGAGAGGAGATCCCGACCCGCAAGGGCTACCCCGGGTACCTCTACAGCGACCTCGCCACCATATACGAGCGGGCTGGCCGCATCAAAGGGAGACCAGGCTCGGTCACCCTGATGCCGATACTCTCGATGCCGGCCGGCGACATCACCCACCCCATCCCGGACCTGACCGGCTACATCACGGAGGGACAGCTGATCCTCCAGCGAGAGCTCAGCCTCAGGGGCATCTACCCGCCGACGAACGTGCTCCCCAGCCTCAGCAGGCTCATGAAGGACGGCATCGGCGCCGAGACCACCAGGGAGGACCACAGCGACGTCTCAAACCAGCTATACATGGCCTACGCCGAGGGCACACGCGCCCGAGGCCTGGTGAGGATCGTCGGAACCGTAGGCCTCAGCGAGCGCGAGCGTCAGTGGCTCAGGTTCGCCGACAGGTTCGAGCAGGAGTTCGTACACCAGGGCATCTACGAGAACAGGACCATCGAGCAGACCCTCGACCTAGCCTGGGACCTCCTGGCGGACCTGCCCGAGGAGGACCTCATCAGGGTGCGTGAGGAGTACATCCAGAAGTATCACCCTAAGTACAAGAGTGAAGCGTAGCCATGTCTGCTACTACGGGAGTCAGGCCCACCAAGGGCTACCTAATGGAGACCAAGAGGCGTATACAGGTCGTGGAGCGGGGAACAGAGTTCCTTAAGCTGAAGCGAGACCAGCTCGCTAAGCAGCTCACAGAGAGCCTCGAAGTGCTCCGGGGAAGGCGGAGCCTACTCCTAAAGAGCCTGGAGGAGGCTTACGGCGCCCTCACGGCGGCCTACCTGAGCCTGGGTCCCACCGAGGTCAAGAGCCAGACGAGGGCCATCAAGACCCCTCTGGAGCTTGAGGTGCTGCCCAGGAGCGTCATGGGCGTGGTGTATCCCTCGGTCAGGATAACCAAAAAGCCAGAGATCGCGGCCGAGCTGGACATCACGCTGGCATACGCAGCCGAGCGGGTCTACGCTATCATGGAGGAGCTCATCCACCTCGCCGAGTTCGAGGAGCGGGTGGAGCGGATCGCGGATGAGCTCGGCACGACGAACCGCAAGGTGAACGCACTGGAGAACTTTGTAATCCCGGACATGCGTGCCGTCATCAAGTTCATAGAGGACAAGCTCGACGAAGAGAGCATGGAGGAGCTCGTCAGGATGAAGCTGATAGGAGGTGCAAAGGCATCCCGAAGATGAACCTCGGGCTGACCCACGTCGTCCTCAGAACCCACGCCCGCATCGCCGACCTCCTTAACAAGGATCAGATGACTGAGCTCGCCGAGGCGGCCGACATAGAGGAGTTCCTCGAAAGGCTCAAGGCTACACCGTACGGAGAAGTCGAGGTAGAGATGAGCGACAACCTGGCGCTGAGCCTTGAGAGAGTGTTCACCCAGAAGTTCATCGAGCGCATCCAGAGCATCGTCGCCATGACGCCGACCAAGCTGGGCGACTTCCTGAGGGCGTACTTCGACCTCCGGTTCGAGGTGCTGAACCTAAAACGCATCCTTAGGGGCAAGTTCACAGAGTCCACCGTGGAGCAGATAACTGAAACCCTCATACCCATAACGCCCCACCTCGTCGATAGCTACGACCCCCTAATAGAGGCTGAGAACCTGGAGGAGGCCGTCATGCTGCTCAAGGGCACCGCCTACGGCAGCCTCGTCGACAAGCTTGAGCTCTACAGGGAGACGGACGCCCTCTGGCCCCTCGAGCTGGCGCTGAACTACATCTACGCCTCAACCACGATGAGCCTAGGGAACGAGCTACCCAAGCGGAACCAGCGCATAGTGAACAGCCTGACCAAGTTCGAGACGGACGTCGAGAACATCCTAGTGGCGCTGAAGCGCCTCGGCAAGACGGGCCTCGACCTGAACGAGATATTCCCTGTGACCTACTACGTGGAGCGGAGGGACCTCGAGAAGGTGATGGCGTCTGGGAGCCTAAGGGAGGCCGTCGAGAACCTTAAGGAGCCCTACAGGGGCGTGATGGAGCCCATAAAGACCGGGGACATCGCCCTCGTCAGGGCTATGGTGAGGAAGGGTAAGTACGAGACCGTCTCCAAGGCGCGGGCCAGCGACGAGTTCGGGTTCAACGTCATCCTCGCCTTCCTCGTCTACAGCGAGATAGAGAAGGACAACCTGGTTGGGCTCTCTTGGGGAGAGGTCCAGGGGCTTCCCAGCGAGGAGTTGATGAGGTACATCGTCATCCCCTGGGACTAGCTCAACCGATTTAAACCCCCCACGCTCTTCTCTACCCCATGACTTCCACCGTATACTTCGAGTCTAGGGGCAGGGAGAACACCGAGGAGACCATACGCCTCGCCAGGGAGAGGGCCGAGGAGCTTGGCATCAGGAACGTCGTCGTGGCCAGCTACACGGGCTACACCGGGGCGCTGGCGTCCGAGGCATTCAAGGGCTATAACCTGGTGGTCTCGGCGGGGATGATGGGTTTCAGGGAGCCCAACAAGCACAGGATGGTGAAGGAGAACCGCGACAAGATAGAGGCGAACGGAGGCAAGGTCTTCTACCACCTCCACGCCTTCGGAGGCCTCGGCAGGGCGGTGAAGCAGAAGTTCGGGGCCATACAGGTGGACGAGATCATCGCCAACACGCTCCGGCTGTTCAGCCAGGGCGTCAAGGTCGCGCTGGAGATATCGTGCATGGCATGCGACGCGGGCCTCATAGAGTCCGGCGAGGAATGCATCGCCATAGGGGGCTCGGGCGGCGGCGCAGACACGGCGGTGGTTCTGCTACCAAGCAACACCCATCGCTTCTTCGACACAAAGGTCCTTGAGGTGGTCTGCAAACCGAGGGCGGGGTAGAGCCCCGCCCCCGGAAGGCGAAAAAGGGATCATGCTACCTGTTTGCGAGAACTGTCCTGGCCCACCATTTCAACACCGGGCCCATCATCATGAGCCACGTCAGCGCCGCGTTCAGGGTCTTCACGAGCTCCACGTTCAAGGCTTATTTACTCCCTTCAACTCGCGGCATCTGTTCATCGCCATGTGTTGTTCACTAGCAGTGTTATGTATCATTGATCTATATTACTGTATCTCATAAACTAGTTGATACAAAATGTATAACAAACGTATACAATTGTATGACTAAGGTGAACCTGGATAAAAAGGACAATGAAAAGATAAAAAATAGGATGAATTTAACAACCTGATTAACAAAAAGGTATAAATTTATGCACGTCAATGAATGATAAAAAGAAAACCACAGATTGATGGTGGTCAATAAAAAATTAACAAAAAAGCATCAATCGATGAACGTGAATAAATGAATGAAAAAGGAAGGAAATAGATAAAACCGTCTTGGACGCCGCGTATTGATAGAGTCATAGGCGGCGAGCATGCATCGTCAATACTCAAGAGGGACATAAAAACGGTTCGAGCCGGAAATGCTATAGCAGCTTCCTGATTATCTCCACTGCCTTAGTGAGGCCCTTTGTCTCGTAGTCAGCCACTTGGTCTTCCTCCCTGGGCCTTGGCTCCTGGTTCCTGTTGACCCAGATGGTCTTGATACCCACCAGCTTGGCCGGCCTTATGTCGCTCAGCGGGGTGTCGCCGACGCTCACGGTCTCCACTGGCTTAGCCTTAGCCAGCCTCAGCGCCTTCCTGTAGTACTCGGGCTCGGTCTTCAGCACCCCGAGCGTCTTCTCGCTAAACGTGTGCTTGAAGAACTTGTTACCCGTCCTGAGCTCCATCGTCTTTGCTTTCTGCCCCGCCCCGTAGCCCGTGCTTAGGCAGAGGGTGAGCCCCATGTCC
>CAYPNN010000012.1:0-13392 GCA_964412065.1 uncultured Candidatus Bathyarchaeia archaeon | reverse complement strand
GTGATGTGGGACGACAACGTGATGAAGCAGAGATTAGCGGCGTTGAACAGGATCTCAATGCCGATAAGCAGCCTGACCATGTCCCTCTTCACGATAAGGCAGCCTAGACCAACGACGAACTGGAGGAATATGAAAACCAGTACCACCGATAGTTGAGGCATCACTGCTCAGGCACCTCCTCCTTCAGCATAGCTAAGCAGCACATCACCGAAGCGAATATCACGAAAGCCTGTAGAGCAACATCTTGTCCACGGATCTCCCACATGAACCGCGAGACAGCGGGGGCAATCTCATTGTAGGGCTCTGCGGGGACAAGTTGTGTCTCTGGGCCGACCTCGTGGTAAGGAAACTCCACCTGAAGCGATAGCCACGTGAAGGACAGAACCAGACCCACAGCGACCAGCAAACCTATAGCCTTTATGTAGCCTGTGCTTTGTGCGCTCATGCCGACGCCTCCTTGTCGTCGAATCTGGCCTGCCCTGCCTGTGTCAGCATTACTGTGATGAGGAAGAATACTACTATCGCCCCTGAGAATATGGCGAACTGAAAGAGTGCGGCCGTTGGCGCGTTCATCATGTAGTAAACGATGCCCAGGGCTACGTTGGAGCAGAGCAGGAAGATCACTCCATAGACTATGTTCCTGCTGACCACAGCCAGAAAAGCCGTGACCACTACAACCGTTAAGGCTAACATTATTGCGATCAAACGTCTTTCACCTTCCTGTACTTCATCTCCTTATCAGTGAGGTACGCCTCCGTCCGCCTCTTCATCATGGGGAGAATATCCTTGATGTCCGGAACCTCCATGAGGCGCTCAGGGGAGTACACAAGCTCGCTGCGGTCCGCCGTCGCGAACTCGACGATGTCGGTGAACTCCAGCGCCTGTCTCGGGCATTGCGATACGCAGTAACCGCAGAGACAGCAAGTGTTGTAGTCTATCTGGGGGTACTTCTTGTCCTTGCCTTCTATCTCCACCAGCTCTATGGATGCGTCGGGGCAGACCCTGGCGCATATCCCGCAGCTGATGCACTTGTCCAGATGGAACACGTGGCGGCCCCTGAACCTTTCGAAGAACACGAGGCGCTCAGTCGGGTAAGCAACCGTCTGGCTGTTCCTCAGCACGTAGGGTGCCACGATCATGAGTGGTTTCAACATTTTCCTCAGCCAGCTCATCATGCCACCCCCATTAACTTCATCACTATCACAAACAACAGGTTCAACAGCGCGAGGGGAGTCATGTACTTCCAGCCCAGTGTTATCATCTGGTCCATCCTGAGTCTGGGGAAGACGCATCTCAGCAGTATGATGAAGACCACCAGTATCATGAACTTCGCTAGAAGCCAGAAGATGTGGCTGACTGTGGGCATACCCATGAGCACGGGACCGTTGAAGCCTCCCAGGTAGAGAGTGATGAACATCAGCGTCCATGCCTGGAAGAGGACGTACTCGGCCATCATCGTGAACCCGAAGAGGATGCCGCTGTACTCGGTTCTCCAGCCAAACACCAGCTCCACCTCAGCCACCGGTATGTCGAAGGGGGTCCTCTCGGACTCTATGAAGATGCCGAGGAAGAACAGGATGAACCCCAAGAACTGGGGGACAGCGAACCACATGTTTCGCTGAGCCTCCACGATCTTCACCAGGTCCATGCTGCCCGCCATTATGGCCACCCCGGAGGCGCATAGGACCAACGGGATCTCACCGGATATGTACATGTATGCGACCCTCCATGCCCCTATGAAGCTGTACTTGTTGTTGCTCGCCCATCCCGAAAATATCGGTATCAGGGGCGAGATCCCCATGATGGCTAGGAAGACGGGCAGGCTGAGGCTGCCGGCGTCCCAGAGGACCCAGTTCGAGTCGAAGGGAATCAGCAGCAACGCAAGTGAGGGAATAGTTGAAAGGATCACGGGCATCGCCACGAAGAAAGGCCAATCGATGGAGACGGGTATAATTATCTCCTTCATGAACAGCTTCAAGAAGTCGGCGAACACCTGTAAGACACCTGATCTTCCGCCGCAGTAGTAGGGCCCCACCCTGAGCATGGCCCTGGCGAGGAACTTTCGTTCAAACCAGACAGCAAATATAGCGAAGCCCAGTATGAACCCTAGGCCCGGCAGCAGAAGCACCTGCAGCAGCGGCTTAGAGTTTAGGGCCAAGAATTCGATTATCATGGACGGGATGCTCAGCAAACTAAACTGATCAGCCTGAACCATGTTTGCCAAGGTCCCGGCGATTAAACTATTTGTATTCATTTCATCTTCCTCCAGTCACCTATCCGAGTCCAAGTACCACGGGTCTATCGAGTTGATGATCACGGGTATATCCGCGACGAAGACCTCGTTGAGCTCAGCCAGCCTCTCGAAGACGTACATGTTCCTAAGAGTCGGTGAGTTGATCTTGACGCGGTACGGGTTACCGGTGCCATTCGTGAACAGGTGGAACCCCAGTTCTCCTCTCCCCGCCTCAACCCTGCTGATGCACTCACCCTCAGGGACCCTCATGAAGGCGTTGACCCTGCCCTTCACTGGGCCGTCAGGGATCCTCTGAGCGATCTGCTCCATTATGTCGAGCGCCTGCACGATCTCACGGTACCGCACCTTCGTACGGGCCATCACGTCACACGCGTCCTCCGTGATGACCTCCCACTCCAGGTCGCCGTAGGCGTCGTAGGGCTCCTCGCGCCGCATGTCGATGTCGATGCCCGAGCCCCTCAAGACGGGCCCCGTGGCCCCCAGCCTCAGGGCGTCCTCCGGCTTCAAGATGCCGCAGCCGTTGCATCTGTTCTCGAAGAGAGGGTTCTCCACCATGGCGTCCCAGTAGTCCTTGAACCGGCCCCGCAGGTACTTCACGGCCTTTAGAACCTTCTCCTTGAACCCGTCAGGCAGGTCTTGGTGTACTCCCCCAGGGAAGAAGTGGTTGAAGCTCCACCTGGCCCCAGTCAGCTCCTCGAAGAGGTCTAGGAGTATCTCGCGGTCGACGGTGGTCCAGAGGAAAACCGCCGGGAAGTATCCCGTGGACTCGGCCTGGAGCCCGAAGGCGTAGAGGTGGCTGTTGATCCGGCTCATCTCGCACATTAGGGTCCTTATCCATTTGGCCCTCTCCGGAACCTCGATGCCCGCGGCCTTCTCTATGGCCGTGACGTAACCTATGCTCATGTTTGCGGTGTCCACCATGGCCATGCGGTCCACAGGGATTATCCCGCTGAAGAAGCTGCGGTTCTCAAGGATCTTCTCGATGCCTCTGTGGGTGAAACCCAGGTCCGCGATGATCCTGTGGACCTTCTCCCCGTCCACGTCCAGAAGTATTCTCGTCTGGCCGCTCATGGGGTGCTGGGGCCCCCAACTGATGCGCATCACGTCGGGCTCTATCATGGGCTTCCTCATCGCTGGCCCTCCCCCTTGAAGTCCTTGAGGAGAGGGTGCCCTCCCTTCCAGTCAGGCGGAAGCAGAAGGGGAACCATGTTTGGGTGGCCCTCGAACTCTACGCCGAACATCTCGTGGACCTCCCTCTCATGAAAGCTCATGGCTTCCCACACCTGGGTCAGGCTGGGCAGCCTCGGGTCGTCCCTGTTCAGGTCAACCCTGTAGGTGAGCATGAACCTGCTGTCGGGGTGCATCAAGTAGTAGATCATCTGGATCCTGTTGTCGTCGGGGTAGTCTATGGCTCCCCCTGAGACGGGCATGAGGAACCCAAAGTCGTCTCTCAGCGACCTGGCGGCGTCAAGGAAACTCTCATAGTTGACCACGAGGTTGGCTCTCTTAGTATCCGTTGACTCGATGGATTTAACCGCCTCAGGGTGAGCCTTCTGGAAAGCCTTCACGAAGTCGGCGGCGCTAGTCTTTGACACCTATCCTTCTCTCCTTCTTTATCTTCTCTTGAAGCAGCATCATTCCGTGTATGATGGCCTCGGGGCGCGGCGGACACCCGGGGATGTAGATGTCCACCGGTACGTACTCGTCCACCGCGACTACGTTGTACGAGTCGTAGAAAGGCCCCTTACCCGTCGGACAAGCGCCCACGGCGACGACGTACTTCGGGTCACCCATCTGGTCGTAGAGGTACTTGACCCTCAAAGCCATCTTCCGCGAGACGACGCCCACTACCATGATGCAGTCACACTGTCTGACGCTGGCGAAAGGCAGGACGCCTAGACGCTCCATGTCGAAGCGGCTGCCTGAGACCTGCATGAACTCGGGGCTGCAGCACCCTGTGACGAAGTGTATGGGCCAGATGCTGTACTTGCGCGCCCAGCCGGCGACGAAGTCGATAAGGTTGTACGCGGCCCCGCTGCCCGGGAGGTCGTCGAAGGCTCTCTCTATGGTTTTTTCTTCAGTCATCATCTCACCAGGTTCTTTCTTTCGACAAGGAAGTAAGCTAATCCGAGTGCGATGATAACGCTGTACATGACTAGGATGCTCAACGTCTCCAGTGTGAAGCTGACGGAGATGGCTGAAGTGAGTATCATCCAAGCGAAGGCGTCCAAGGCGAAGAAAGCCACCGCGTAACCGAAGTATCGTGTAATGCCTAGAAGCCTGAATGAACGAGCCTCTCCATAGGGCTCCTGTCCGCACTCGTAGATCGTGGTCTTTGTCTCGTTTGGTTTCTTTGGGCTGATCAGTCTAGCAGCGAGTATCGCCACGCTTAGAAATCCGAGTTCAATCCCAGCGAAAATCCAGAAAGCCTGGGACCCACTTAATGTGAACAACGTATCTCCTCCACTCTACATAACAAGTAATAAATAAAAGTTGACTTGACCATGGAGCCATTTCAGTCCGTCTGGACATAAATAATTTTCTTGTACAGCGTTTTATGATCTATTTTCTATTGAATTTGGTGGTCCATATTCATCTTAATGTTTTCTAAATTATTTTATTTTAATCAAATATACCCTGTACATACTATCCTGCTTTGAAAGCCTTGGTTAAAAGTCAGCCATTTAATAAAGGGTCAAGGATAACTCAATTTTGAATCCATTATTCTAAGCTTTGAAGAAGATTGTTGTCATGACATAGAGCACAGGATTTAGGGGTCAATAAACGATTTGTATTCTCGGGTCTCACGAAATCTCTAAATCAATGGGGCTGAATGGAGAGTAGGATGACAGGCTCTAACGGATCGTCGACTAAGAAGGTCCTGATCGCGGGGGTGGGGAACAGGCTGATGGGAGACGACGGCTTCGGCCCCAGAGTGATAGACCTCCTGTCCTCGGCTCCTCTCCCCGAGAACGCGGAGGCGAGGGACATAGGGACGGCGGGCCTGACCATCGCCACCGATCTCAGCGAGTACGATCTCGTCGTCTTCGTGGACTCTGTGAATATGGAGGGGGAGCCGGGGCAGCTCCACAAGTCGGGCATCATGGTCGAGGAAGAGGTAGGAGACATCGCCGAACTGTCCAGGTTCACGCTGCACGAGGTCGGCTTGGAGGGTCTTCTGAAGTTCGCTAAAGCGATAGGCTCACTGCCCCCGAGGGTGGTTCTGATAGGGTGCAAGCCGAAGGCTTTCGGGCCCAGCCTCGAGCTCTCTCCTGAGCTCGAAGACGCTCTCCATGAGGCGGCGGAGATGGCCCTCGCCACCGTGGAGGAATTCCTTTCAGAACGAAATGAGTAAAAATTAGAAAAAGTGGGTTAGATCTCCAGCAGGTGGACGATCTTCTCGTCCCCGTTGAAGACCTGGACGGAGCAGGCAAGGCAGGGGTCGAAGCTCCTGATTGTCCTGACCACGTCTACGCCCGTCAGCTCTCCTGCCTCGGATATCGGGCTGCCGACGATGGCGGCCTCGTATGGCCCGAGGTTGCTCTCTCCGAGCTTGGGGCCCGAGTTCCAGGTGCTCGGCGCCATTATCTGGTAGTTCTCGATGTGGCTGTTCTTCATGACGCACCAGTGGGCGACGCCGCCCCTCATGGCCTCGTGTAGGCCGACGCCTAGGCCGTCCTTGGCCTTCTTGTACTTGTTCCAGATCTTCGCCTTGCCATCCTTTACTAGACCCAGCCCCGCCAGCACCGTTTTGTACAGGACGTAGGCCGAGTAGGCGTAGTAGTAGGCTCTCGCCCTCACCCTCTCGACGGTGTTTACCTTCTCCGGGATCTTCCACTCGAACTCCATCGCCTCGGCGTTCCTGTACGGTATGACTGTGGCCTTCGGTAGGGCGAACTTGACGCTGCTCCCCGTGGACTCCGGGACGAGCTTCCCTGCTGCTGTGGCCCACATACGCGCGATGGGGCCTAGCTCCACGGTGTTGAGCTCGCCGCCTCTCTTCCAGTCCAGCCAGCGCACCGATGTGCCCCAGCTGTACTTGCCGTCCCACTGGCCGTAGGCTCCGGGGTGGGGCTTGGTGACCTTGTTCCACGGGTGGTACTTGGTGACGGGGTTCCCCAGGGGGTCCTCCTCCACCATCTTGCCCTCCCAATCCTCGAAGTAGCTCGACTCCACCATCTCCTGGACGCCTACGTTGATCTCGACCAGGTCCTGGGTCTTCAGCTCGCCGTCGATGATTACTCCGGGGGAGACCGCCCTCTTCAGGGCCCAGTCCGCCATGTCCTCGTACTTCGCGTTGTAGGCCGTGGGGTCCTCGTATGCGCCGTAGGAGACCATGTTGTTCTCTCTGGCCCCGCACTCCTCGTACCCCATGCTGAGCACGAAGTCTAGGAGGTCGTCCATCACGGGCACGAACTGCTTTGCGTACGCTACGTTCTGGGCCAGCATGGAGGCGTACTGCTCCAGGTCCGTGGGGGTCAGCGTCTTCGCCACACCCCCTGGCACCAGGGTGTTGACGTGGGGGTGCTTCGCCCCCAGCAGTGAGGCCATCTTCCTGCCCACCTTCTCGATCGCCAGGGAGCTCTGCCACAGGCTGCCGGAGATCGGGTTCAGGCCGGTCATGATGTCCGCGATCGTGGCGTAGCCGTGGTTCTCGGCGTGGGGGGAATCCGTGGCCTTCGCCTCCTCCCACCAGTCAGGGTTGGACTTCTCCACGATGGCCTGGCTGTAGTCGGGGCCCTCAAGGATGAGGCAGCCTAGGGCTGCGTCGTAGAGCTGCTCCGCTCCCAGGATCAGGTTCCTGACGGCTATCCCCATGGGGGGCGGGGGCGCCTTGTATGCCATGTCCACCGTCATCGCGGCCGCGATGCCGTGGGGCGTCGGGCAGACCCCGCAGGTCCTCTGGGTTATCCATATGGCGTCGGCGGGCTCCCTGCCCTTGAGGATGATCTCCCATCCTCTGAACATGGTGCCGAAGCTCCGTGCATCCGTGTACACCTTTTTATCCATGTCTGCCTTGGCGTGGACTCCGAGGTGACCCTCGAGCCTAGTCACGGGCTCTATGGTTATCTCTTGCTGTACCATTCAATCCACCTCACAGTTCTCTCCCTGTCAACGCGTCCTTGATCCTGCCCCAGACGGCGTCCGCGCTCCCGCCGAAGCTGCGTATCTTCTCGAATACGAAGAAGCTGGCAGGGGCCTTCGACAGGAAGGGGCTGAAGGGCGGGTCAGGGAACTCGGGCTCTGTGCAGCCTATGCAGGGGGAGCCCACGGTCGGGCATCCGCCCACGCCCTCCACGAAGCCTCTCTTGGGGACGTCGCAGTGGCTGATGGGGCCCTTGCACCCCATGGTTCCCATGCAGTATGGCTCCCCGAACTCGTGGCTGTTCTTGCCGTCCGCGAAGAGGCCGGCTCTCGGGCAGTTCTCGTGGGCTGTGTGCTCGAAGAGGAAGAGGGGCCTGTTTTGCTCGTCTAGAGCCGGCAGCGGGAGGTAACCCCTCACCGCCAGAACGGCGTAGGCCAGCGTCTCCGCCATGTGTTCTCCGTGGGCTGGGCATCCAGGGACGTTGATGATGGGTATGCCGAGGCCGCTCTTCCAGCCCCTGCCCAGGTAGTCCATGGCTCCCTTGGCGCCCGTTGGATTCGGGTTTCCGTGGGGGATGCCGCCGAAGGATGCGCATGTGCCCGCGCATACGATGGCGGCGGCGTTCTTAGCCAGCTTGTCCAGCCTATCGTTGAACGTTATCGGGTTGCCCTCATCGTCCTCCCCTATGACGCACCAGTAGCCTCCCGTCTCCTTGGCCTTAGACTCGTCTGGGATGGCTCCCTCTAGGACGAGGACGAATGGGGCTAGCTCCCCCTTCTCCGCGGCTTCGACGGCCGCGAGGGCCTCTTCGCCCCAGGGTAGCATCACCGTGGCGTGGTAGTCTAGGGTTACCCCTGCGGCTTGGGGTATGAACCCTGTGAGTAGATCCAGAAGGTTCGGGTGGCTCGCGTTCAGAAGCGACACTGTGCAGCCGGTGCAAGCTTGCCCCGACAGCCAGATCACATGTATCTTATCTATTCCTGACATTTCCAATCTCTTTTTTCCTTGTTTATACAAACCTTTCTTATCTCATTGTATAAGAACTTTTTACTTATACTCGACGCGTAGAGCCATATTATAAAGTAATGATTGAAATAATGGGGTTAATAAGATCAGGGAATTGCCTTCGCAACAAATATAGTTAGGTTGATGGATAGTGGTGTGAAAGTGATTGCCATGGACAGTCTGTTGGCAGCTATCTATGCCGTCTCTGTCTATAAACTACCGTAAATCACCATAATTGTGACCTTCATCGGAGTGGTTTGAGGCGATCATAATTCAAGCGTTGAAAATGCCTAAAACAGGATTCTCACCTGATTCAAGGTTATTTCCTTGATGATGTTCAGGGAAAAATCGCATCATGGAACAATATTATATGTACCGATTCATCAAAGCATTGGATAAGACCATGCTGGATGAAGTGTGAACTAGAATGATACCCGTTGATATTTATAGGAATCTTGCCTCCATCGTCGGGGAGAGCTACGCATCAGATAGCTTGTATGAACGGAGGCTTTACGATCATGATATCGCTCCCCTCCCGACGGAGGTGGGGCTGTTGTTCAAGATGGTGCCTGACGTGGTCGTGATGCCAGCTACCACCGACGAGGTCTCCAAGATAGTGAGATACGCGTACGATAACAATGTACCCGTTGTTCCTAGGGGCGCATCCTCGTGGGGGTACGGTGGAACCATCCCTACCATGGGAGGCATCGTCCTCTGCCTCATCAGGGTCAAGGAGGTCTCCAGCTTGGACAGAGACAAAATGACTGTTCATGTCGGAGCAGGTGCACGGTGGAGCACGCTTCTCACATATCTCGAGGATCAGGGACTCACTTTCCCTGTGTATCCTAGCAGCGCTCCCTCGGCAACGATTGGCGGCTGGCTAGCAACCGGTGGATTAGGCATCGGCTCCATGAAGTATGGACCCGTGATGAAACACGTCAAGGATATCACGGTGGTTACACCTGACGGTGAGACTCATATTTTCTCGGAGGATGATGAGGGCTTTGAGACGTTCTTTGACTCGGAGGGGACGCTTGGCATCATCACTGAGGCTACCCTGAAGATAATGCCGAGGCCGGAGAAGGTGTCGCCTTTGCTGTGCTCGTTTAATGACTATGACTCTCTCGTGGATGTGATGCAGAGGGTTATCGAGAAACCTGTTAACCCGTTCTTCATCGAGATTCAGGACGGGGAGTATCTTGAGCTCAAGAGGTCCATCGGGATCGAGGTTCCTGACGTCCCGGTGCTCGCGTTGTTCGTGTTCGAGGGGGACGAGTCCGAGGTACTGGATTATGAGACACAGTTCAGAGAGCTAGTATCTGACGCGGGAGGCGCCATGCATAGCGTGCATGAGGCGATGGAGGAGTGGGATGAAAGATTCTACTATATGAGGATCAAGAAGGCGGGGCCCACTCTGCTCGCGGGGGAGGTGACGTTCCCAATACCAAAGCTCCAGCAGGTGCTTGAGGATACGCAGAGGATCAAGAAGAAGCACGACCTTAGGCTGGGTATCAAGGCGTTCGTGGTCTCGGAGGACACAATCCTCTATATGCCTATGTTCCTCGCCGATGAGCGTGAGAGGTGGAAGTACATGGCGATACTGCCGGTGATCAACGAGATAACGGAGGTTGGGCTGAAGGCTGGTGGAGGACCCTACGGGATAGGCATCTGGAACGCTTTCTATCTGCAGGAGTTTCACGGAGCAGATAAGGTGCGTGAGCTGAAGGCCACCAAGAAACGTCTTGACCCCAAAGACATCATGAACCCGGGGAAGCTGTATCAGGTTAAGACGAGGTTCGGGGTACCTCTATGGGGGACGTTGTTCAGGCTGGGGACGTCAATGCTATGGATACTGAGGTACTTCTAGGAAGGCTGTGAATGAAACTATCAGAGATAGATGCGAGGAAACTGGAGAATGAGCTTTACTCATGTGCACAGTGTGGCTACTGCCAAGACGCGTGCCCTATCTACGACGTTATTCCTTGGGAGTCGGCTTCTCCGAGAGGCAAGCTCTACTGGATAAAACGGATTCTTACGAGGGGGATTCTCAGGGAGGAGATCGAGGGAGACGAAGACTTCGTCAAACGGCTTTACCAGTGTATGCTCTGTGGAAGATGCCATCACGTCTGTCAGACAAGCCTTGATACTATGGCTATCTGGCATGCCGCGCGAGCCGAGGTCTTCAAGACAGGAAACAGGCCTGAGGTGCTTAACAAGCTCGCCAAGCTCATCGATGACGTCAAGAACCCGTATGGAATGGACGAGGACACGAGGCTCGACTGGGCTGACTTCACCGACATGGATGAGCCTCCACTGAAGGACGAGGCAGAGATAGCGTACTTCGTAGGCTGTACCACCTCTTGGAAGAGCGCCAACCATGATGGTGCATACGCCACCGCTGAGATACTGAATAGAATGGAGGAGGACTGGACCTTCCTCGGGGAAGACGAGTGGTGTTGTGGTGGACCTTTGCTTATGGCTGGGGACGAGGATAAGGCCCACGAGTTCATCGAGCATAACATTGAGGAGATCGAGAGACGCAACGTTAAGATCCTCATCACCGGTTGCCCGAGCTGTTACAGGATGTGGAAGCAGGAGATACCGCTTCTCCTAGGCCATGAGCTGAGCTTCGAAGTGAGGCACACGACGGAGCACGTTTACAAGCGCATGAAGGAAGGTAAACTGGAGCTTCCTGGATCAGACGACAAGGTCACTTACCATGATCCTTGTGAGCTATCGAGGCTCGCCGGAGTGGTAGATGAGCCACGTGGAATCCTTAACGCCTTGTCTAGCGAGTTCGTGGAGATGCCTGAGCACGGCGTGGATGTACGGTGCTGCGGCGGCGGCGGGCTGCTTCAGGCCACCAACAACGATCTTCGGCTTGAGATAGCTAAGAAGCGTCTTGATCAGGCGAAGAGTGTGGGCGCGACTATAATTACGTCGGCGTGTCCCGCGTGTAACGTGACGTTGCTTGATGCGGTGCGTGAGACCGGAGATGATTTGAAGATCATGGACCTCATGGAGTATATCGGCCGTCAGCTGGAAATAATCTAGTCATTTTTCTTTAATCTTATCTAGGAACACCTTTATCGCCTCATGGTGTTCGTTCGCCTGGATTACACGCCTGTTCACGTCTCCATAGGCTAAGGCCTCATTTGATAGCAGCTCTTCTATGTCTGTGAAGGCGTCTGTTACGTCTGGGCTGTCGTGTGTGAGGAACACCGCGGTCTCTGGGAGTGCTTCCCTGTATTTTTTGATGAATGCCCTCATGGGCGCTGACACGTTTCCTGACCACACTGGGCTGGCCATCACCACGAGTTCGTAGCTGGAAAGATCAGCTTCGAGGGGATGGATCTCGACGTCGGCTTTGCTTGTTCCTTGTCTCCCCGACTTGAGCCAGCCCTGGAGGCCTCGTCTGCTGCCTTCCTCGGTGATCTCCTCGGCGTCGGCGGCGAGTTCGGCCTGTAGCGTATCGACTATCTTCTTGGTGTTTCCCGTTCGCGTGAAGTAGACTATGAGGGATTTCATGGGCTGTCATGTGATGGGTCGTTGATAAAGCATCCTTGCATGGTAAGGTTTTTAGTGTTGTTTTATTTTCTAGTACGCTGCGGGACCGTGGTCTAGATTGGTATGATCCGTGCTTGGGGTGCACGTGGTCGCGAGTTCAAATCTCGCCGGTCCCACCACTCATAACTCCCGTTTTACTGCTTTTTTAAGGCTTTTTTTGAGGAAAGAAGTTTTTAATTCGTTCTATTTTATCTGTTTACTTGGAGATTTGTCGCTACGTTAATATTTATCAGGTTTTATTTTTTGCTGTGTCTGAAAGATTATTTGGAGCGGGCGATGGTGGCTCTATTTAAGGACCCGCCCATTGCATACATGCATGCCCTCTATAATGTCATTTTTTATATTTTTATATCCCATTAAACATGAAAGAAGAGGTTCTGCCGCCTTAAATTTAAACGAGAAACTCCATCTTAACAGGCTCCACCACTCTACGAGAAACAGGTGGACTATTATATAACATTGAGCAGTATCAATGACTCGTTTCTTGTGCGTGCGTACGCTTCACACACATAATATTAAGATGAAAATGAGCCGAGTTCGATGCAGCTACTAGGCGTGCTTTGTCGCTTAACGTGTGAGGGAAGAGATTGATGAGCCATGACATCGCTGGGCTGCAGGAGGCAGCGGTGGAAGATCTACAGTTCGTCACGGACGAGTTCGAGTACAACGCGAGCCTGTTCAAGGCTTTGGCGGACGGGAACCGCCAGAGACTCCTATACCTCCTCAGGGACGGCGAGAAATGCGTCTCGGAGCTGCTGCCGCACTTCGACATCCTCCAGCCCACGGTGTCGACGCACCTGCTGATGCTTGAGGAGCTGGGCTTCCTGAAGGTGAGGCGGGAAGGCAGGAAGAGGCTCTACAGCGTCGCCGACCCAGGGATCTACGAGAGGATAGAGGAGTTCCTGAAAGAACTCTCCGACCTACTGAGCCGGTGAGCCCGTTCTCTGTCTTAATTGAAGAGTGACCTTGTCGCCCCTGCCTAGCCCAAGACGCTCCGCGGCGTTACCCTGATTAACGGAGATCTCAAGGTAGCCGCCTCCGGCAACGAGGAGGAGCAGCTCGCCTTCAGGTACGGCGCTGAAACGCATAGCGTATGGGAGGTCGAGCTCACGGCCTCTGACCATCACCTTGAACCTAGAAGCTCCGGAGATACCTAGCTTCTCCAGGGTCTCGTATGTGACGTTGGTGACAAGGTTTCCGAACCCGTCTACGTGGATCACTCGGGCATGCACCGTGTCGCCGTCAAGCCTAGGCGTGTAGGCGGGGAGCCGTATCATGTCGCTGATCGTGGTGCCTAGCTTGTCAGGTGGTACGCCTACGCTGAGGTGGGCGCCTGTGGGGCCGAAGACGTCGCGGCCGTCGAAGACGTAGCTTACCCTCGGCGGCAGCATGTCCGTGTTGTTGATCTCCCAGATGGACTCTATTCCCAGGCGTTCCGCCGCCGGTGAATATCCACGGCCATTGTCGACCGTCATCTCCA
>CAYPNN010000011.1:0-14108 GCA_964412065.1 uncultured Candidatus Bathyarchaeia archaeon | reverse complement strand
GGTGGAGGGAGCACAAGCGGGACTACGACGACTACCACATCGGCTTCGACAGCTACTACACCACCAACAGCCCGGAGAACCAGATGTACACAGAGCTCATCTTCGACAGGCTCAGGGAGAACGGACACATCTACACCAAGGAGATAGAGCTCACCTACTGCGAGCACTGTGAACGGTACCTCCCGGACAGGTACGTGAAGGGCACATGCCCCAAGTGCGGCGCCCAGGACCAGTACGGCGACGTATGCGAGAAGTGCAACGCCGCCTACGACACCACGGACCTCATCAACCCATACTGCAGCATCTGCGGCAGCCCGCCCATGCGCAGGAACAGCCTCCACTACTTCTTCAGGCTGAGCAGCTTCAGCGGCTGGCTCGAGGAGTGGCTACAGGGCAACGAGAAGCTGCAGCCTGAGATCAGGAACCAGATTCTCAGCTGGGTCCACGAGGGCCTGCACGACTGGTGCATAAGCAGAGACGGCCCCTACTTCGGTTTCAGGATACCGGGGGAGGAGAACAAGTACTTCTACGTCTGGCTGGACGCCCCCATCGGCTACATCGCCTCCACGGCGAACTACTGCAGGGACAAGTCGTGCACGGCTGACGACTACTGGCAGAGCCCCGGCAGCACCATCATCCACTTCATAGGCAAGGACATCATCTACTTCCACCTCCTCTTCTGGCCCGCCGTGCTCCACGGAGCCGGGTTCCACGTCCCCGACAACGTCGTGGTCCACGGGTTCCTCACGGTGAACGGGGAGAAGATGAGCAAGAGCAGGGGCACCTTCCTGACGGCGGAGGAGTTCAAGGACTACCTTGACCCCGAGCTGCTCCGCTACTACTACGCGGCGAACCTGAGCCACACCATGAGCGACATAGACCTGAACCTGGAGAACCTGAGGAGCAAGATAAACAACGAGCTCGTCGCGAACCTAGCCAACCTGTTCTACAGGGTCCTCAGCTTCCTCAACAGGTACTATGATGGTCAGTCCAGTAAGGTCAGCGACGCCGAGCTGTTGGAGGAGGTAAATGAGAGGTGCTTGGCGGCTAAGGCCCACTACATGGGCTTCGACTTCAGGGACGCCGTCAACGAGATTCTCAGCATAGGCAGCATGGGGAACAAGTACTTCCAGGACAACAAGCCCTGGGAGCTGGTGAAGACAGACCCGGAGAAGGGGCGTAGGGTGCTCACCGACTGCGTCAACATCGTGAAGAACCTCACCATACTAATGAAGCCCATCATGCCGGTGTTCGCGGAGAAGATGGAGGCGCAGCTCAACCTCCCCAGGCTCAACTGGGGCAACCTGGACGAGGTCGTCGAGGACCACACGATAGGGAAAGCCAGGATAGTGCTCAAGAAGATCGAACCGATCGAGCTCAGGGTCCCCGAGCCCGCGGAGACCAGGAAGATCGAGTTCAGCATTGACGACAAGCTGTCGAAGATGGGCGTCGACGTAAAGTTAGCCGTGGTGCGCGGCGTGCAGATCAGGAAGTCCTCCGCGGAGCTTGACACACTCAAGAAGGAGACAGAGGAGGAGATCAAAGCCCTTAGCGTCGAGGGTGACACCATAATCGACGCCTACAACGACGTGTACAGGAGGTTCAAGGTGGACGCCGAGAGCCCCGTGGTTCACCTCATCAACCTCGTGAAGGAGAAAGGCAGACTCCCCACCATCAACACCGTGGTCGACGCCTACAACGTCGTCGCAGCCACGAGACGCGTCAGCGTCGGCGTCCACGACCTAGACAAGATGGTGGGAGACATCGGATTAAAGGTGACTCGGGGCGGCGAGGTGTACGTGCCCCTCGGGGAGACTGAGCCTATGAAGATACTGTCAGGCAAGTTCGCCATGATGGACGACGAGCACGTGCTCTGCTGGCTCGACGCCAAACAGGGTCAGCACACCAAGATAGGGTTCGACACCCGGAACCTCCTGGTCTACGTGCAGGGCAACAGCGAGACCAGTAGCATGTACCTAGAGAACGCCCTCAGGAAAATATGCGACCTAATAGTCCAGTACAACGGCGGAGAATACGAGGCCCTCAACCCCACGGACCTCGGCGCCCTCGACATGAAGGTAGCCAAAGTCACAGATGTGCTGGACCACCCGAGCGCCGACAAGCTCTACATACTGAAGATAGACCTGGGCGGCGAGGAGAGGCGGCTGGTCGCCGGCTTGAAGCCATACTACCCCGACAGGGACGACCTCCTCGGCAAGCACCTGGTGGTGCTGACGAACCTGCAGCCGGCGAGGCTGCGGGGCGAGCTCAGCGAAGGCATGCTGTTGGCGGGAGACGACGGCAAAGACGTTGGCATCCTGAACCCGCAGGCGTCCAAGCCCGGCGACCAGGTGTATGTAGGCGACGTCAAGGAGTACAGCACGGATACGATCACGTTCGATCAATTCATGAGGTACAGGCTGGAGGCGGTTGACGGCATGGCTTACATGGAGGGGCTGCCTCTCCACACCGACGCAGAGGAGATAAGGCTGGAGAAGGTAGCGAACGGCAGGATCAGGTAGCCTCTGAAGCTATAGGACCTCTGCCTCTACCTCGCCGATGGACCTGTCCAGAAGCTCGACTATCTCGTCGATCTCGTCTACTGTGACTACCAGAGGAGGCGCAACCTGGATGTGGTCGCCCCTGACCCCGTCCACGGTGCCCACGCCCGGGTAGACGAGTAGTCCATTATCGAAGCACTTGTCAACGACCTTGCTGTAGAACCGTAGCTCAGGCGGGAAAGGCTCCTTGGATTCCTTGTCCTTGACGAACTCGACGCCCGCAAAGATGCCCATGCCGCGTACGTCTCCGACGGACGGGTGGTCGCATAGCGTCTTGAGCTTCCCGTGGAAGTACTCACCCAGCTCCGCAGACCTCTCCACCAGCCCATGCTTGACGACGTAGTCCATGACCGCGGCGCCGGCTGCGCAGACGACGGGGTGGCTGCCGTAGGTGTGGCCGTGGGCGAAGGGCTCACCGAAGGCGTCGTACACCCTGTCGCTGGCGATGGTCGCCCCCAGGGGCAAGTAGCCGCCCGCTAGGCCCTTGGCGGTGGCGATGATGTCGGGCACCGTGTCCCAGTGGTCTAGGCCCCACTTCTTCCCCGTCCTCCCGAGCCCAGTCATGACCTCGTCGGCTATGAATAGCACGTCGTGGTCGTCGCATATCTCGCGGATCAGCTGGAAGTAGCCGGGCGCCGCGGGTACCGTGCCCAAGGTGGCGCCGACCACGGGCTCAGCGATGAACGCCGAGACGTACTCGGGTCCCGTCGCCCTTATCTGGGTGTCCAGCGCGCGGGCGCATTCGAGATCGCACGTGTCGCAGGTCTTGCCGAACCAGCACCGGTAACAGTACGCGGGAGGTATGTGGGGGAAGTCCAGGAGCAGGGGGACGTAGCGTCGGCGCCGGGCGATGTTCCCCGACATGCTTAGGGCTCCCAGCGTGTTGCCGTGGTAGCTCTGCCAACGGGCGACGATCTTGCTGCGCTTCGGCTCACCCCTCAGCAGCCAATACTGGCGAGCCATCTTGGCGGCGGCCTCGGTGGCCTCGCTCCCGCCGCTGCAGAAGTAGACGTGGTCTAGGCCCTCGGGCGCGAACGCGGCAAGCTTCTCCGCGCAGTCGATGACGCTCTGGGTGATGAAGTGGTTGCTGTGGACGAAGCTCACCTGCTCCATCTGAGCCTGGACGGCGTCGGCCACCTCCTTGACGCCGTGGCCTATGTTGACGCAGATGGGGCCGGCGCTGCCGTCGATGTACCGGCGGCCATCCTTGTCCCAGAGATAGATTCCTTCGCCCCTCACCATGTTTATGAGGTGCATGGAGCCCCTCGAGAAGACGTGTAGTTCAGGCATAGAACTAGACTCGGGCTTAGGCAACTTAACGGCTTCGACTGCGTAAGAATGAAAAGCCTTGCGGCATGTTTCATGTTGATAGCGTTGATCGAGGGAATAAGATGTGTTGCGTGCGTGGGCAGCGGCCTGGTGGGTCAGGGCTGGGCTGCGCTGTTCGCGTTGCATGGATACGATGTTGTCATGCATGACCTATCTGAGGAGAAGCTGGAGGAGGCGAAGTTCAGGGTGTCCCACCACATTGACACGCTCGTGGAGGCTGGGCTTGGGAAGGACGCCGAGGCGGCGAAGAGACGCCTCTCGACCACCACCAGCCTGATGGAGGCGCTTGAGGGCGCAGACTTCGTGGCGGAGTCCGTGTACGAGAGCCTGGAAGTCAAGCGCCCGCTGTACGCGGAGATGGATAGGCTAGCCCCAGCGGACGTCGTGTTCACGAGCAGCACCTCCGGGCTGATGATGACGGAGATCGCCCGGGACATGGAGCGTCACCCCGAGAGAGCCGTGGTGGCTCACCCGTGGAACCCGGTGCACCTCGTCCCACTCGTGGAGCTGAGCCCCGGGGAGAAGACCAGCGGGGAGACCGTGGACCTCGTCTACAGGGTGATGGAGGACATCGGCAGGGTGCCCGTCGTGCTGAAGAAGGAGGTGCCTGGGTTCATCGCCAACAGGGTCTCGGTGGCGCTGTGGAGGGAGGCTCTGGACCTCGTGGACCAGGGAGTAGCCAGCGTAGAGGACGTGGACAAGGCTATAAGGGCGGGCCCGGGCATCCGCTGGGCCATCATGGGCCCCTACATGGTCTACCACCTGGGGGGCGGCAAGGGCGGCATAGAGTACCTGATGAGGCACATCGGCGCCAGCAAGTCCGAGTGGCTCAAGACGATGGCGACGTGGACGGAGACCCCGGAGACCGTCGTCCAGAAGGCGATAGACGGCGTCGACGAGATGGTGGGAGACAAGAGCCTCGAGGAGCTGGAGGCGTGGAGGGACAAGTACCTGCTGGCCCTCAACAAGCTGCTCTGGGGCGACTCGGAGGTCTATTAGTTATAGACCCATGACGGTGAGGCTCACTTTTCTGCTTCGGGGCCTTCTCTCGGCCTCTACCCAGTAGACGCTCTGCCACGTACCCAGCTGGGCCTCGCCGTCCCTTACCGGTATTGTCTGGCTTCCCCCCAGAAGCATGGCCGCTAAGTGGCTGGGGGCGTTGGCTTGGTGGCCATAGTCTCCCTCAGGCGGGACAAGTCTCTTCAATAGCTCCCCGATGTCTCTCCTGAGCCCCGGGTCCAACTCGTTCATGACCAGCGCCCCTGAGGTGTGTCCGGTCGAGACGATGGCGATCCCGTTGCTGACGCCTGATCGTTTAACCTCCTCCCTTATCCAGCCTGTGAGATCGTGTACCTCGAACTGGTTCTTGGTCTCGAAGCCGTGGCTGGCTGCATGTACCTTCATGGTACGAAGTCTATGACCGGTGTTTATGAGTGTAAGCATGTGGTAAAGATTAAGGGGCTGCAAGGCTATTTCATATCATGAAGGTTCTGATGGAGGGCGAGGGGGAGCTCCACGGATGGATGCACCCCGACGACGCCCGCCGATGGATGGCTGAGAACAAGCCTCGGGGTCTTTTTGATAAAACGATGTCCATGTCCGAGGCCGTGGACAGGTTCACCCGTGACGGCGACTACTTCGCCATGGGGGGGTTCGGCCACATCAGGTTCAGCATGGCCGGCATCTACGAGATGATAAGGCAGGGGAGGAAGGGTCTGTGCATGGCAGCCAAGACTGGCGTCCACGACGTGGACGTGTTGGTGGCGTCTGGGCTCGTGGACCGAGTGGAGTGCGCCTACGCTTTCGGCCACGAGCTCAGGGGGCTGTCCCCGGCGGGTCGTAGGCGCGTCGAGAAAGGGCGGGTGAAGGTCGTGGGCGAGATAAGCAACGCCGGGTTCCAATGGAGGTTCAAGGCCGCAGCCATGGGGCTGCCCTGGATGCCAGCGAGGGTGATGCTGGGCACCGACACGCTGAGGTACAGCTCGTCCAAGGTGGCGGAGGACCCGTGGACAGGGCTGCCCATCACGCTCATCCCGGCATGCTACCCCGACTTCGTGTTCATCCACGTGCACCGCTGCGACAGGAACGGGAACTGCCAGATAGACGGCACCACCATCGAGGACGTCGACCTGGCGCGCGCCGCGAAGCGCCTCATAGTCACCACGGAGAAGCTCATAGACGAGGAGGAGGTGCGCGCCCACCCCGACAGGACGGTGATCCCCCACTTCTATGTGGACGCCGTGGTGGAGGTGCCCTACGGGAGCCACCCGGGGAACATGCCTGGGCTCTACTACAGCGACGAGGAGCACATGGCGGAGTGGCTCAGGCTCAGCCGCAGCGACGAGGGAGTCGAGGAGTACCTTGACAGGTACGTCCGCGGAGTGAAGGGGTTCAGCGAGTACATAGAGCTGGTGGGCGGAGAAGAGAAGATGGAGTACCTGCGGAGGCTGGAGCACCTGGAGGTGCCTCTGGACGCGCCGTGGGCGAGGAGGGGCTAGCGTTGGAGTACAACACCACCGAGCTCATGGCATGCGTCGCCAGCAGGGTGCTGGAGGACGGGAAATCCGTGTTCGTAGGCACCGGACTGCCCATCATCGCCACGATGCTGGCGCAGAGGCTGCACGCCCCTAACCTCCTTATAGTGTTCGAGGCTGGGGGGCTGGGACCGAAGCTGCCGACGATTCCAGTAAGCGTGGGCGACAGCCGCACCTTCCACAGAGGCGTGATGGCGGCCAGTATGGACTACGTCATGGGGGTGGCGCAGCAGGGCCTCGTGGACTACGGGTTCCTCGGCGCCGCCCAGATAGACAGGTACGGAAACCTCAACACCACCGTCATCGGCGACTACGGCAGCCCAAAGGTCAGGCTCCCGGGGAGCGGAGGCGCCAACGACGTGGGCAGCCTCTGCACGCGGACCATCATACTGATGCGCCAAGACAGGCTGCGCTTCATGAACAAGCTGGACTTCCTCACCACGCCCGGGTACCTCACGGGCCCCGGCGCCAGGGAGGCGGCCGGGTTACCCGCCGGCACGGGGCCCCACCGGGTCATCACCCAGCTCGGTGTGATGGGCTTCGACGAGGAGACCAAGGAGATGAGCCTCATCTCCGTTCACCCGGGGGTGACTCCGGAGCAGGTCCGGGAGAACACAAGCTTCAATCTGCACGTTGGCAGCGAGGTCGCGGTGACGGAGGAGCCGACACGGGAGGAGCTGAGGATTCTACGCGAGGAGATCGATCCCGCCGGGATCGTGATAGGGAGGTGACGCGATGAGCAGATACAAACTAGGTTTGGCCGGGTTCGCCCACGAGACCATCACCTTCTGGCCGGGGCTCACGACGCTCAAGGATTTCGAACGGAACGCGGCACACGGGGCGCGGGTCCTCGAGAGGGCGAGGGGCACCAACAGCTGCATCGGGGGATTCATCGAGGTCTGCGAACGCGAGGATGTGGAGCTGCTGCCCGTCTGCGCCGCCATGGGGGGCGCCACAGAGACTGTGGCGGACGAGGTCTACGACTTCTACGTGGGGGAGATGAAGAGCGGCTTCGACGAGATGAAGGACGAGATCGACGGCGTGCTGCTGTCTCTGCACGGCGCCATGGCGACCGAGAGCAGGCAGGACCCGGAGACTGACGCCGTCCGCGAGGTCCGCGAGATACTTGGTTACGACATGCCCCTCATGGTGACTTTCGACCTCCACGCCAATAAGGATGAGGCGATACTGAGGGAGGCGACGGCTGTGTTCGGGTACCAGAGCAGCCCCCACGTGGACATGAAGAACACCGGGATGCGCGCCACCGACGCCATGATGAGGACCCTCAGGGGAGAGATTAAACCCACCGTGGCCCTCGGGAAGCCGGGGATAGTCGTGCCGTCCGTCTTCAGCGCGACCACGGTCTCCCCCGCCAAGGACATAATCGACAGAGTCCACCGATGGGAGAGAAAGCCGGGCGTCGTGGACGTGTCCACACTCTTCGGGTTCGCGTGGAGCGACGTCCGCCCCCTCGGCATGGGCATGGTGGCGGTGACCGACGACGACCCAGAGCTGGCACAGGAGATCGTGGACGATCTCTGCAAGCTAGCTTGGAGCAGGAGGAAGGAGCTGACCGGCAGAAGCGAGGCCGCCCTCCACGGCGTCGAGGAAGGCGTCAGGCTCGCCGTCGAGAAGGCGAGGAAAGCCAAGAAGCCCATAGTGATTCTGGACCACGCCGACAGGAGCAACGACACCACCTTCGTCCTCAGGGAGCTGCTGAGACAGGGAGCCCAGAGGACGGCGTTCCCCATGCTCTACGACCCGGAGTCGGCGAAGAAGATCGTGGAGGCGGGGGTAGGCAGCGCCGTGGAGCTGGACGTGGGGGCGACCACGGGCTGGAGGGACGGAGGCAAGGTCAGGGTCAAGGGCGAGGTGCTCTGGGCCGGCGAGGGCAAATACATAGGAACGGGGCCCATGAGGATCAACCAAGAGACAGACCTGGGGCCCACAGGCATACTGCAGGTGGGCGGCGTATGGCTCCAGGTGATAAGCCGCCAGTCGAGCCTCATCGACGACGACCCCATAAAGCAGTTCGGCTACAGGCCGGAGGACTTCGAGATCATCGTCAGCAAGAGCAAGACCCACTTCAGGGCGGTCTACGAGGTGATAGGCGAGGAGATCATTATAATCGACGCCCCCGGCCAGTGCCCCGCCGACCTAAGCGTCTTCCAGTACATGAACGTCCCGGAAGGCGTCTACCCCATCAACCTCAGAGACTAGCCCCGTGCTCCAGCCCCTTGACCAGGGCGGTCAAAGCCCGGTTCACGGGGGTTTCCACCCCCAGTTTCTCCGCGAGTCTCACGACCGCGCCGTTGAGGGCGTCTATCTCGGTCGTTCGCCCCCTATCCACGTCCTGCAGCATCGAGGACCCGCATACCTACCCAGTGGTTATATGGGTTCACGGCTATTGACTGTTGTTCCGGTGAGATGTCTTGGATAAGGTAACCGTGTCCAGACTGTGGAAGATGAAGGCCGCCGGCGAGAAGATCGCCATGGTAACCGCCTACGACTACCCCACGGCGATGCTCGTGGAGAGGGCTGGGTTGGAGATGATCCTCGTCGGAGACTCTGTGGGGATGGTGGTTCTGGGCTACGATAGCCCCGTGCCCGTGACGGTGGACGACATCATCCACCACACGAAGGCGGTTGTGAGGGGAGCCAAGGCCCCCCTGGTGGTCGCCGACATGCCTTTCATGTCCTACCACGTGAGCAGGGAGCAGGCTGTGACCAACGCCGCACGCCTCATACAGGAGGGGGGCGCCGACGCCGTCAAGCTGGAGGGCGGGAAGGAGATGGCGCCCACCGTGAAGGCTCTCGTGGACGTGGGCGTCCCTGTGATGGCGCACATCGGCCTAATGCCACAGAGGGCGTCCGTCGGGGGAAGCTTCAAGGTGCAGGGGACAGACGCCGATACGGCGGCGGCCATAGTCGAGGACGCGGTGGCGCTGGGGGACGCTGGGGCGTTCTCGGTGGTCCTGGAGTTCGTGACGGCTGAGGCCGCCGAGGTGATAACCCAGACCGTGGACATGCCCACCATAGGCATAGGCTCGGGCCCGATGTGTGACGGCCAGGTGCTGGTGCTCCACGACCTGCTGGGCGTCTACGACGAGGCTCCGCCTTTCGCCCGCCCCTACGCCGACCTCAACAGAGCCATAACCGACGCCTTCACCGAGTACCGCGACGACGTGCGCTCGGCGAGGTACCCGAGCGAGAAGTACACCGTCCACATGGACGCAGGCGAGGCGGAGAAACTGAAAAAGAAGAGGGGCTAGTCGAGGAAGCACTTGGGGACCGGGATGCTCTTCCAGAGCTCTATGAAGCCCACCATGAACTGGACGGCCTCCGCCATCGAAGCCTCCGCCTCCTTGGGGTCGGCTGTCCGCGGGTCCGTGGTGGCGTACTGGCCGTTCCTTGTGATGTCCTCGGTGTTGGGGCCCAGGCACGCGTTGAATACCTGGCTCACCAGCTCGTAGTCCTCCCTGTCCGGGTCCATGAACTCGCGGAGCCGATCGGAGATGACGACGCCGCTCTCCCAGTCCTCCAGCCTCCACATCTCCACCAGCTCGGGGAAGTAGTGGAGGGCGTACGCGGTCTCCCTGGGCCCGCTGTGGACCTCCAGGTACCTCTGCATCCGCTCCCGTATCTTCTTTGCGAGCTCCGTCTCCCTCGGACCCTCGGGGGTGGCTATCATGACGTTGTACTCGCGTTTGGCGAGCTGGGCGGCGAGGTTCATGGTCTGGGTGTTGCCTCCGTGGTGGTTCACCAGGACAAAGCGTTTGACGCCGTGGTGGGCGAAGCTCCCGATGGTGTCCATGAGCACGCCCATCAGCGTCTCGCTGCTGAAGGTCACTGTGCCTGGGAACGACATGTGGTGGGGGCTGAACCCGGGCCAGCACGGGTGAATGCAGACGCTGTTGGTGCGGCTCGCCACCTCATGGATGAACTCCCTGCAGCCGAGGCTATCGGTGCCCAGGGGAAGGTGGAGGCCGTGCTGCTCTATGGCCCCGATGCCTATGATGATGACGGGGTCGGGCTCGTTCTCCATCCAGTCCTCGAAGGCGGGGCGCGTAAGCTCTTGGATCCAGAACCTGGATAGTTTTCCGTTCTGAGACATGATTCAAGTTGGAGGTGCATGGGCTTTAACGGTTGCCATGGGTGTTCAAATTTATAGGTTTAAATTGACCTTAACCGAAGTTTGGCTTGAGGATATGTGATAGCCGCAGCAAGGAAACACTGGTTGAAGATACTGCCCCTCCTCGTGGTCGCTTACTTCTTCCTCGGGTTCCCGCCGGGCTTACCTTCAAGTGGCTCGATTGTAGCTGACTTCGAGAAACGTAGCTATCAGAGCGGCGACAGGGTCGAGGCCACGTTCTTCATCGAGAACAACCTACTCGTACCCATCAGGGTGCCGATCTACGACGAGGCAAGATACGCGGTGACGAAGGACGGAGAACAAATCGGATCAACCGTAAGCGACGCCGTCACCGATACCTCGGCGGGCTCCATCTACATTCCACCCAGCTCACGCAGACAAATATTCTTTGGATATGGGTTCACCTCCTCTGAACCTGGAGATTACGAGCTCAGTGTGACGCTCCTCCATGACGGGACACGAGTCAACCACGGTAAGGAGGTTGTCAAGGTCCATCCTCAGGTACGCGAGCTGTCTGAACCTGAGAAGGAGGTGGTCCGGGAGACTCTTAGGATAGCGCTGGTCGAGGCGGAGATCCCGGACTCCACGATGATTCTAGAGAACGATCCCATAGTGGTGTCGAGCGAGAACCTAGGAAACTATAACCCGGAACTCGAGGGCTTCAGCTTCCTAGTCCTAACGCCGGAGGATATCGAGGACAGACTTCTCACGAAGGGTAACTATCTCTACCTGAGGTTCAAACGGATCACCATGTTCAACGACGACATCGCTGTCGTGGAGCTCGACAACAGGTGGGTGAGGGGGGTATACGGCGGCGTAGGGTACCTCTCCGGCGGCGGGTTCACCATATACCTGAACAGGGTTGGCGACGGCTGGGAGCACGATGTAGCCAGCATGTGGATAGCGTGAGCCACGGGGTTAACGTTATGACGCTGATGCGCGCATTGACACTCTATGCTTGACTGGGTGGACAGGAATGGTAAGCTGCTCCTCGCGGTGAGGCCGCTGCAGTCCTTCGCAGCCAGCTTCGTCAGCATCTTCTTCGCTGTCTACCTCAAGTCCCTTGGGCTGCCGCTGTGGCAGATCGGCCTCGTGCTCACCGGCGGCCTCACCGTGTCGACCTGTTCAACCTCGTCGCAGGCTTCATAGCGGACAGGGTTGGACGGAGAAGGATGCTCGTCTTCTTCGGGCTGCTCTCGGCTGCGGCTGGCTCCGTGTACTTCGTCTCCTCGTATCCTCCTCTCCTCGTCGCCGTGGCTGTGGTCTCCTCCATAGGATACAGGGGCGGGTTCGGGGCCTCGCAGATGCTTGAGAGGGTTATCCTTGCTCAGAGCTGCGCCGACGACAGGCGGACGAGGCTCTACGCGATCCGCAGCACCCTAGACTCTGTGGCGACCGCCGTGGGTTCCCTGTTCACCGGCTTCGTGGTGATCCTGCAGGGCTGGGGGTTCACCGAGCCCTCTTCATACCGCCTTATGTTCGGGGTGTACGCGCTGCTCAACGTCACCGTGGTTCTCCTGTACTCGCTGCTTGGGGAGGAGGCTGAGATCGAGGTGGAGCAAGAGGAGCAGGCGCCC
Organism: uncultured Candidatus Bathyarchaeia archaeon; assembly: GCA_964412065.1. Taxonomy (GTDB): domain Archaea; phylum Thermoproteota; class Bathyarchaeia; order TCS64; family TCS64; genus RBG-16-57-9. Next base: position 1,954 of record CAYPNN010000011.1, on the reverse strand, counting down.
CTGAGCCCCGAGACCAAGAGATACGTGGTTCTCCTCTCGGTGCTTTTCAGCATGGACGCGCTGGGCGGCTCCTTCGTAACCAGCAGCCTCGTGGCTTACTGGTTCTTCGAGCGGTTCGGGCTAGGGATGGACTTCATCGGCGTCATCTTCTCGGCGTCGAGCCTCCTCGCCGCGGCGAGCTACATGCTCGCCGCCCGGATAAGCGAGAGGATCGGCCTCATCAACACCATGGTGTACAGCCACCTACCAGCCAACATAATGATGGCCCTAGTGCCCTACATGCCTAACCTGCCGACATCCCTCTCGCTGTACCTTGGGCGCAGCCTGTTGAGCCAGATGGACGTGCCCACCAGGCAGTCATACACCATGGCCATAGTGAAGCCTGAGGAGCGTAGCCGCGTCCAGGGGCTCATCAACCTGCCACGGAGCTTCACCCTGGCAGTCGGCCCCAGCATAGCCGGCTATATAATGCAGTTCGTAGGCCTCTCGCTGCCTTTCCTCTTGGCGGGGGCGATCAAAGGTCTCTACGACCTGCTCCTCTGGGCGACGTTCAGGAAGGTTAAGCCACCAGAGGAGCAGATTCTAGGCTCATAAGTAAAACCGATAAATCTAATACCGGCCTCTTTGAACACTAGAAGAGGCATCTAAGTGTCAGGTTCATTGGCGAGTTTCATGGACGACGAGAGCCTGAGGAAGCTCAAAGCTCTCAAGAACCCCAGAGTCGAGGAGCAGGTCACCAGGTTCCTGAGGTTATGTAAGCCTTCCAAGGCGGTGGTAATCACCGACAGTCTCGAGGACATCGCATACGTCAGACAGCTAGCCATAGACCTGGGCGAGGAGGCTCCCTTGAAGATGAAGGGCCACACCATCCACTACGACGGCTATCTCGATCAGGCCCGTGACAAGGAGAACACACGGGTTCTGCTGCCCGAGGGCATGAAGATGACGGAGACCATCAACACCATCGACCGCGAGGAGGGGCTGGAGGAGGTCCTGGGCATCATGGACGGAGTCATGAAGGGCAAGGAGTGCCTCGTACGGTTCTTCAGCCTTGGCCCAACAGGCAGCAGGTTCACTATATGCGCGCTGCAGCTCACCGACAGCGCGTACGTCGCCCACAGCGAGGACATCCTCTACAGGAACGGCTACGAGGAGTTCAAGAAGCTGGGGGACGGAGGGTTCTTCACCTTCATACACAGCGCCGGGGAGCTGGACGAGCGGAACACCACGGCGAACGTGGACGACCGCCGCATCTACGTGGACGTCGTGGACGGCAAGGTCTACAGCGTGAACAACCAGTACGCGGGCAACAGCCTGGGCCTTAAGAAGCTGGCTCTCCGGCTCGCCATCTACAAGGCCAACCACGAGGACTGGCTCACCGAGCACATGCTAATCATGGGCGTGAGGCACCCAGACAAGGACAGGGTCAGCTACTTCACGGGAGCATACCCGTCGGCGTGCGGCAAGACGAGCACCGCCATGATCCCGGGAATGACCATCGTGGGCGACGACATCGCCTACCTCAAAGCCGACGAGGAGGGCAACTGCCGCGCCGTCAACATAGAGGCCGGCGTCTTCGGCATCATAAGGGACGTTAACCCCGTTGACGACCCGGTGATCTACGAGGCGCTCACGACACCACGGGAGATGATCTTCAGCAACGTCCTCATCCACGACGGAGAGCCGTACTGGCTCGGCATGGGCCTAGAAGAGGACGAGTACCCGACGACGGGGATTAACCACAGCGGCGAGTGGTGCAAGGGAAAGAAGGACGAGGAAGGCAAGGAGATACCGCTGGCCCACCCCAACGCCCGGTACACCATAAGGCTTCAGGAGCTGGAGAACCTGGACCCCAGCTGGGACGCCAAGGACGGCCACGTCATACAGGGTTTCTTCTACGGTGGCAGGGACAGCGACACCAACGTCCCCATCTGTGAGTCCCTCAGCTGGGAGC
>CAYPNN010000010.1:0-14454 GCA_964412065.1 uncultured Candidatus Bathyarchaeia archaeon | reverse complement strand
CACTTCACCCCCGTCGGCCGCGGCGAAAAAATACCTAAAAACGAGTTGAGGAATATACACGTCGAGAGTGAGCCCTGTAGACAGGTGCTCACCGACATCGGTGTGCGGCCCAACGGCGACGTGATGCCGTGCTGCGGTCCCCTCGGGGCTCAAGGAGACGCAGTGATCGGGAACCTAGAGGAGGAGAGCCTACGCGAGGTACTGGAGAGGGCTTGGAATAATCCCCAGCTTCGGGAGATCCATGAGAAGGGCCCCTGTCAACTAGACGGTTCATACGTGAGCCGCTGCCACATGTGCGTCGAAGCTTACCGGAAGAATATGTGGAAGGAAGGACCCTGTTAAGGGTCCCAATGGCAATACCCGCTTGGCTTGGCTCCGGTAACACCCTAGGGCTAATCATCGATCCTCGGTTGCCTGTAAAAGATCAAGTGTGTAGCCGCATCCTACACACTAAAACGACTCAAGCCTACGCCTCAGGAACCCCACCTTGCCTACGTAGGTGCCGTCGAGTGTGTATACGTCGAAGTCGTCCATGTTCACGGCGTCGGTCCTGAAGAGGGGCCCCAGGAGGCTCTTGGGCGACTCCGTGTTCACCGGCAGCCCGCCCAGGAGGTCGTTGAACATCGGCATTATGATGATCTCGGGGCTGCCCGGCTGGACGAGGTAGTTCTCCTTGAACGCCTCGAGTGGGTCCTCGTCCGTCTTCAAGTTGTCCTGCTCGAGGAACGCCTTGGCGAGGCTCTCGGGGTCGCATCTGCCTCTCACCCAAGCCCTCTCAGTCACCCTTATGCCGAGGGGCGTGTTCAGCATCACCGTGGGGTGGTTGTGGGCCATCACGACGCAGTCCACCGCCATTATCTCCGGCGGGGGCCAGGCGTGGCCGTGGAGGCACGCCACCTGGAAGCCGTCGCCGATTATGACGCCCTTCGAGGAGTGGAGGCTCACCCCGTCCGGGAGGTACCTCTGTATGTTGGCGTCGTGGTTGCCCCTGGTCACGTCTATGCGGTCCACCGCGCCGAGGAGGGCCTCGAAGAACCTGGGTATCTCCCGCCTCTCCTGGAAGCTGGTGGCGGGCACACCGTGCTTGACGTCGCCCACGAGTATCAGCCTGTCCGGCCTATGCTCCTCCAGGAGAATGAGGAGCTCCTCCAGCATCCTCGTCCACTGGTAGGGTATGTTGATTCCCTGCTTGGCTAGGTCGTACTCCATTCCCAGGTGGAGGTCCGCCGCAAGCAATACACGCTCCCCTGACTCGACCATCAACGCGGGGTGGGGCGTCAGCAGGCGGATCATACTCGGATCACCATGTGCAGCGGGGTTTAAAGGTTCACGTGCCACGCAGATTGCTTAACAATAAAGAGTAGTAAGCCCCAGTTCATTGTGATGTCGACGCCGATGAAGGAGCACCTCGTGCTGGAGCAGGTGCTGGGGGAGGTCAGGACCCGCAGGGAGCTGTCCAGGTTCAACTGGAAGCGGCTCATGGACGCCTTCGGCGACAGGTTCACACGGGCCTGGAGGCTGTTGACGGAGCACCGCGTTAAAAAATACGTCTTCAGGCCCAGCGGCAGGGAGATCTGGATCGCCGTGGGCAACAACGCCGAGTACATGATCTACCCCCACGCCGGGTACTGCAGCTGCAGCGACTTCTACTTCAGGGTCCTCGACCAGGAGGTAGCCGTCTGCTACCACGTGCTCGCCCAGAGGCTGGCGGAGGCGCTGCGCCACTACGACACCGTCCTCGAGGACGACGAGGCTTACAACGGGCTCATGGGCATCTGGAAGGAGTACGCCGTCGCGGAAAGTAGCTAAATCTTTAAGGAGAGGCGCTTTCTAGTGTTGCTGATGACCATAGAGTTGCTATTCGACTTCGTGCAGAAGCTCGTCTTCCTGCTGGGCGTCGCCGCGCTCGCGCTGGCGTTCATGTACATGTACAGCGCCGAGTCCGGTAAACGGGTCGAGTAATAGCCTTATACATGTCACCCCCCATTCCATTCTGAACCCCATGTCTATAGACGACATCATTAAACGCATACTCAGGCTCAAGCCCAACCTCACCGAGGCCGCCGTGAGACAGTTGATAGACGAGGAGCGCGCCAAGGCGGCGGGGCTCCTCACGGAGGAGGCAGCCGCGCACCTGGTGGCGAGCAACCTGGGCATCAACGGCGCCGGGGAGAAGATAGAGGCGAAGCTCAAGATAGGGGACCTGACCGCCGGGCTCAGCGACGTGAGCCTCACGGGCCGCGTCATCCACGTCTTCCCGAGCCACACCTTCGACCGTGACGACCAGCGCAAGGGCAAGGTGCTGAGGCTCATCATGGGAGACAAGACCGGCACCGTCACCGTGGTGTTCTGGGACGAGAAGGCAGACCACGTGGAGGCCAGCAAGCTGGCTCCGGGCAAGATCATCCGCGTCCTCCACGGCTACAGCAGGGAACGCAGGGGCGACGTAGAGGTGAACATGGGCAACAGGGGCCAGATGTTCATGGAGCCCATGGACGCCGTGGACGAGGACTTCCCCGCCGTGGACGCGTTCTTCGTGACCCCAGCAGGCGTCTTCAGGGAGGGCACCGTCAACATCCAAGGCGTCGTCGTGGACAGCTATCCCGTGAACACATTCGTCAGGAAGGACGGCAGCGAGGGAAGGGTGAGCAGGCTCGTCATCGAGGAGGGCGGCGCCAGGATGAACCTGGTTCTCTGGGACGACAGGGTCGACGAGTACGGCGGCATCGAGAAGGGGACACGGATAAGGGTGGTGGCGGGGAGCGCCCGCACCGGCAACCTGGGTGCCCCCGAGGTCCACGTGGGGTGGGGCACCGAGATCATCGAGGTGGAGCAAGGCGTGAAGCCCGACGAGCCGGTGCCCTTCTGGACCAAGATAGGCGACCTCCGCGAGGGAATGGGCAGCGTGAACGTCGCTGCTCTAGCCACCCAGGTGGGGGAGCTGAGGGAGTTCGTCAGGCGGGACGGCTCAGAGGGCAGGGTCGTCTCTGTGCTGCTGGAGGACGAGACCGGCACGGTCCGGCTCAGCCTCTGGGACGACGACGTGGACCTGGTCGACCAGATAGAGGAGGGCAGCGTAGTGGTCGTAGAGAACGGCTACACCCGGGCCGGCTACGGCGGCACAGACCTCAACGCCGGCCGCAGCGGACGCGTCCACATCGACCCAGACGACCTCGAAGTGGAACTCCCCGAGATAGAGCGCAAGATCACCCGCATCATAGACCTCAGGGAGGGCCAGAGGAACGTCACCGTCCGTGGCCAGCTGCTGGACGACCCTGTGCAGCGGGACATAGAGACGGTGCGGGGCCCAGCCACGGTCACCAACTTCCGCATAGACGACGAAACCGGCGAGGCGAGGGTGAGCCTCTGGAGGGACCACGCCGAGGCCGCGATGGACCTGACGGCGGGCGCGGAGATCAGGCTCGAGTACATGAACGTGCGGGAGCCCTTCGACGGCTTGATCCAGGTCAGCAGCGGGGCGTTCACCAAGATAGTCGTTGAACGAGAGTGAAACAAAATAGGGGCGTTACATCCCCTTCTCGATCTTTGTGAGGCTCTTCTCGAATATCTCAAGAGCCGACTCCACCAGGTCGCTCGTCACGATGAGGGGGGGCATCCACCGTATCACGCTTACGCCGCAGTTGACTATGGCGAGGCCGTTCCTGAAGCACTCCATCATCACTTCACCGGTCTCCTTCTGTGCGTACTCCTTCGTGGCCTTGTCCTTGACGAGCTCGACGCCCACCATGAGGCCCTTGCCGCGGACATCCCCTATCATGGGGTGCTCTTCCTTCATCTCGTCGAGCCTATCCTTGATGAGTTTGCCCTGCTTCCTGGCGTTCTCGAGCAGGTTCTCCGATTTGATGATGTCGAGCACGGCAAGCGCGGCGGCGCAGCTCACGGGGTTGCCGCCGAAGGTGCTCGCGTGGCTGCCGGGTTTCCAGTCCTGGATGTCAGCCCTGGACGCCATGACGCCGAGTGGCATGCCCGCGGCTATGCCCTTAGCCATGCATACGATGTCTGGAACAACGCCGAAGTGCTCTATGCCGAACCATTTACCCGTCCTTCCCATGCCTGCCTGAACCTCGTCCGACGCGAACAGTATGCCGTACTCATCTAGGAGCTTCTTTAGCCTCGGGAAGTAGCCGTCCGGGGGCACCACGTAGCCGCCTTCTCCCTGGATGGGCTCGGCGATGAGCATTGCCACCTCCTCCGGGGGCACGTAGCGGTGGAACAGGTACTCGTCGATGTAGTCCACGCACGCGTAGCCGCAGCTCGGATACTCGAGTTTGAAAGGGCACCTGTAGCAGTACGGGTAGAAGATGTGCTCAACTCCCGGGATGAGCGGCGCGAACCGCGCCCGCTGGTAGGGCTTGCTCGCCGTGAGGCTGACTGCCCCCAGGGTCCTGCCGTGGAAGCTGCCTATGTAGGCGAGGTAGCCTTGACGGCCTGTGTGCCAGCGCGCCACCTTCATGGCGGCCTCCACGCTCTCTGCTCCGCTGTTGCCGTAGAAGAACTTCTTCTTGTGGTCACCGGGCACGAGGTCATGCAGCTTTTCGCCTAGGTCAACGTAGTCGTCGTAGTAGAAGTCGGTGTAGCTGTAATGAATGAACTTGTCCACCTGGTCCTTGATGGCCTTCACCACCTTGGGGTGGCTGTGGCCGACGCTGCACACCGCCAGCCCGGCGTTCATGTCGATGAACTCGTTCCCGTCCACGTCGACTACTATGCTTCCCTCGCCCCGCTCGATTACGAGAGGGTACGCCCTGCCGAAGCTCGGGGAGATGACCGCAGAGTCCCGCTCGACGATCTTCTGCGCCTTCGGGCCCGGCGGAGTTACCTTAATCTTTGGATAAGACAAACTGAATCCCTTCTGTTGAAGGGTAGACCGTCAGCCTTAAAAAACTGACTTCTCGGCCTCGAGCGTGATCTCTATGATGGAGATCTTGGCTTCTCTGCCGTCGTCCCGCGTCAAGGTGTCGGTGCCCACCTTTATGTCCTTGATGACCGCGTCTTTGAGGAAGACCCTGCGGAGGAGCTGCACCATGTCGACGGCCTTGTTGATGTGCTTGCCACGGGCCCGTATCAACACGGTCTCGGCGCCGTCGTTGAACAGGGTGAGGCACGCCACCACGTAGTTCATGATCGGCTTCACCCCCATGATTACGAGGTTGCTTCTCCTAGGATCAGGCATTAATCCGCCCTCCTCGATTTACGAGAACCTGCAGGCATCGAGACCACAGGACTGCGCGGGCTGTCACAAGGGAAGCGTCTAGAGAGGTACGAATACACGGGCCAGGATCACTGCCGATATCAGTAGTGCCGCCGCCCCTACCACGAACTCTGGGGGTATCTTGACCCCGTTGGTCTCGTCCTGGAAGAACCTCATTAGGCCCGCGCTGCTCTGAGGCATCCCAGGCGAGCTCTGACGCTTTTTCTTGCTCATCCTTTGTCCGCCTCCTCTTACTCATGAGTGCAATAATAACCTTTCCGAGCATCAACGCCTCTCTTTCGGGCGCATGAAGTCGGTGAGGTTATACTGGGTGTGATCATCCTCCGGCTCCTCGCCGAATATGGAGTCTATCTCCTCCCGCACGAGCCTTATCCTGTCGCTGTAGTACTCCCCCAGGTTATACTTCTCGACGATGTTCTCCGCGGACTCGATGTACTTCTCTATGCCGCCCCTGTGGACCGTCATCACTATGGGGCCGCCGCACCTGTCACAGCTGCCCTTGAGCGGCGGCCGCCTGAACTTCTTGTTGCATTTGCTGCACCTGAAGCCCTGCTTGGTGAAGGCGCGGAGGTTGCCGACGATGTCCTTCATGAAGTGGCTGTTAAGTATCTTCAGGGCGACGGTCTGGCCGTCCACGGCCCGCAGCTTCTCTGTGAGGTCCAGCTGGCTATCGAGCTTGTCCAGCATGGTGCGGAGCCTGTTGTACGCCCCGACGTGGCTGCCCATGTTGATGTCGCTGCACTCCTTGGTGTACCTGAAGCCCATGTACTGGGCTGCGGTGCCGAGCCTGCCGCCGAGGGTGTCCACCAGGGGCGCGAACTGGGAGGGAGAGGCGCCCTCCATGCACATCGCGTAGAACTCCGGCGGGTAGCGGCCGATGACGTCCACGTTGTGGCTCTCTTTGTCCACCTCCGCGGGGTTCAGGTTGGGGATGACGAATAGGGGCGCGTCCATGAGGCCGCCGCTCTGCTCTGGGAGGTACTTCTTGCTGAAGTTGAGCAGCGGGTCCAGCGCCATCATGATGGCGTCCTCGTCGCCGTCGCAGTTCCTGCGCTTCGCGGCGTGCCAGTATGGGTGGGCGTAGCAGTTACGGACCTTGCTCCACCCGATGAGGCGGCCGACGATGGCGGCGCTGGTGTGTGGCGCCAGCCCCATCACGATGTGGCCGATGAGCTGATCCCTGTTGTCGACGCCGTAGTAGGGCTCAAGCTTGTAGAAGTCGCTGAGCTCGTCGTCGAGGAACTTGGTGACTTTGACGAGGTAGTCGCCGCAGCTCTCGGGGAGAACCACGTCCTGGACCATGAGTTCCAGCATCTGGTCTGGCCGCGTCAGCGGCTCCCCCTCCACGTCGACGGTGTACCCCAGCCCCCGCAGCTTCTCCACTGGTACATCAACCTCCTCCGGCTTGAAGTGGGTGAGGGGCATGTCCGTGAGGTCGAAGCGGAGGGTGCCGTCCTTGAACACGCTGAGGTCGTACCTGGCGCGGAGGATGCCCTTGCCGAGGTGCTCTGGCATGCGGCTCTCGTTCATGAGCCGCTTGACGCACTTGATCCTGTCCGGGATGATGCCGCCGATGTGTCTGCGCGCGTTCTCAAGCTCCTCCCTGAGGTCGATCTCCGCCCAGTCGTAGCCCACGGTGTCTGCGTTGCACGCGGGGCACGTGTCGCTGTCGGTGAGCGTCTTGCAGCGCGGGCACTGCCTCCGCATCACCGTGACTGTGCCACAGTTCTCGCAGAGAGCCGTCCTGGCTGGGTAGCCGCACTCGGGGCAGTCCAGCCTCACCAGCTGGACTCTTATCCTGTCGCCGCGCCTGGCCCGCGTTATGTCTCTCTGGGGGCCGCCTGCGTTGCCGACGGGGAAGATGGCGTGGACGTAGGGGCTCATCTTCCTCTCCTTCGCCTTCTCGGGCCTCCCCATGCGGGCGCCTACGTATACGTAGGCCTTCTCCTTGATCGTGAAGCCGGCCCACTGGCTCACCTGTCTGAGCGGTGAGTCGGCCTCCGCCTCAACGTATTTCCTGTCCAGCGCCAGGCAGCGTTCGAGGACGGCCTCGGCTTCGCCGAACTTGACGGCGCCGTCCTCGACTCTGTGGGGCACGAGAAGGGTTTCAAGGGTCTCCTTCTCCTCTGGCCCGAGCCTTATCCCTTGTCCGCGTTGGCGCCAGCCCTCAGCAAGCGCGTTTCTGAGCCTCAGCAGCTCATCCAGGGTTGTCTTTGACCAATCGTACGTGAATCTGGGGTGTAGCGGCGCGTCGATCCTGGTGAGTGCGATCGACTCTGAGGCTGTCGGAGGATTCCACGGATCCGCCGCCAACCCGATGATCACGTCTGAGGGTAACCCCGTAAGCTCCTCCGCCGCATTAACGCCCACGGCCTCCACGGCGTACTCGACATCGAGGCGCCACTGGTCCTCGTCGTAGCCTGCGGGCAGCAGCGCGTGGTTGAACTGAAGGAAGTCGCCCGCGTTGATGAGTACGTCGCCGTTGAAGAGTACCTTGTCTACGTCGTCGTAAACCTCCTCTGCCATCTCAACGGTGTCAACCCTGACGACGGAGCCGTCCTTCAGCCTCACCACCGGCGGCTCGATGGTGTCCACCGGGCTAATTGCCGCAGACTTCCCGGGGAGCTCTATCCTGAGCTGCAGCCCGGTGGTCATGAACCCGTTCAGCGTCACCATGGTGGCGGGGTGTATGCCGCAGGCGGCGAGCCCCGTGGTGCGGGCTCTGCCGTAGCGGAGCCTGAAGCCGCCGGGTGTGTTGGGGAACGAGAAGACGGGCCGGCCGACGATTATCTCCTCCATGAAGGCGGCGGTGGGCTTGTTCTCGCCGTTGTCCGTGTTCTTCTGGTTGAGCTTTTCGAGCCAGTCCCAGCCGTCGATGCCGATGGTTTCGCAGATGCCGCAGAGCTTCCTGGCTCGGCCCACCACTCCGTCTACGACGACGATGAGGGCACCCCCCCGGAGCCTGTTGGTCTCTATCCCGGGGACGTCCCGGTAGTTGCTGACCTCGTAGGGGTCGGTGGATACCCCGGTGGCCTCGACGGGCAGCATCTTGAGCGCAATCTCCAGATCCTCGTCGGTCACGTGGTACTGGAAACGCCTGACGCTCCTCTCGTAGACCCTCACCTCCTCGATGAACCTGTTCACGGCGTCCTCGCTGGGCTGGTACCTGTCGAGGCCCAGCGCCTTTCGGACCACATCTGCGATGACGAGGGTCAATGCCTGGGCTGTGCCGCCGGCCGGCCTTATGGGCCCCGCGAAGTAGAGACTAAGGTACTCGGTGCGGTCGGGGTTCCGCTTTATCTTGATCTCCGGGATTCCCTGGATCGGTGCGATGGTGACGCCCTCCGTCATGATGGCGAGCCCTGTCCTGATGGCTTGCTCGGCGGCTCGCTCCTTCTCCATTGACCCGTAGCGGCCGAGGGCTATCTCCTGGGCTATCTTGAAGCTCATCTCGCGGCGGTCCATATCCTCCAGCTCCCTCATCCGCTGCGTGATGCCCTTGGGTCCGATAAGCTTCTCTATGCGTTCAGCGATGTCGTTGGTGATCTCGGGCTCGGGCACCAGGGTGGCGTCCAGGCCTTTGGCCCGCGCCTTCCTAGCCACCTCGTACAGCTGGATCAGTTTACCCTCTAGCTCCTCGAAGTACCTTCTGTATGTCGGGGGCATCTCGACTTCAATCAACTTGGGGCTACCTGTCCAGGCATTGGATGCTGCACAACATTATAGTGACTCACTGTTCTTTACTCTTACCGGTGGTCTCGCCGTATATGAGGCGGTGGTGCTCCTCGTCCAGTGTCTCTAGTCTCTTATCGCGGACACTATCTCGTTGATCTTTTCCCCTACTAGGCTCTCTTCTTCGACCATGTTACCGGTCACTATGGCGTCTGCGCCCGCGTTCTTCGCCGCCAGCGCTGCCTTCGGGTCCCTGATGCCACCGCCAGTGATCACGGGGATGCTCACATGCTTCTTCACTGCGGCTATCACCGCTGCCGGGATCGGTTCACGGGCTCCTGAGCCTGCTTCCAGGTACACGAACCTCATGCCGAGGGTCTCCGCGGCTAGGCTGTAGCCTATGGCGAGCTTGGGGTGCCTGTAGCTAATGGGCCTAGCGTGGCCTACGTAGCCGGCGGCGCAGCCCTCGCCACAGATCACATAGCCCATGGGTATAGCCTCAAGCCCGTACCGCTTGACTAGGGGCGCCGAAAGCATTTGCGCCTCTATGATATAGTAGGGGTTCTGGCTGTTTAGGAGGCTCATGAACCATATAGCGTCAGCGTACCTGCTCACTCCCACGGGGCCGTTGGGGAACAGGATCACCGGCGCCTTCACCTCTTTCTTTATTCGCTGAACGGCGTCGTCCAGATCCTGGGACGAGGCTAGGGTCGAGCCTCCTATCATGATGGCGGTGGTCCCGCTTTTCTCGGCCTTCTTGGCTATCTCCGCGCAGTCGTAACCTGATGACTTATCGGGGTCTAGAAGGGTGAAGTGGATGCAACCCTGCTCGAGGATTTTGTCTTTGATGTATTGCTCGACCTTGCCTATCATTGGACTGGTGGCTCCTCGACACCGTAGTACTGGTCTACGAAGATGCAGTATGCGTCCACGGGATCCGTGTTCTCGGGGACCGGTATCTGTTCCTTGAGGGAGCAACTGGAGCATATGATCCTGGCATACCCTTCCTCTATGTGGAGTATGACTCCGACGGTGTTCATCCCGCAGCTGGGGCAAAGGTATTGGTCTGGCAGCTTCTTCTTTACGATCTTGACTACTTTCTGTCTTTTTCGGCCCATCCGGCTCCCTCTTTTGCGTAAGCAGTGTATTACCCTAGTCTTAAGATTAGCGGAAGACGTCTTTTATGTTCGTTTGCTTTCACGCGCCTTATCACAGACTCGACGAGGCCCCGTGATGCGCCTAGGTCCTTGGCTATCGTTGATGCATCTGATCCCCTCTCCCACGAGTATAGTATCAGATCAAGAGTCGTGTAGTCGATCCCGAGCTCGGCCTCGTCTGTGTGCCCCAGGTAGAAGCCGGGTGAAGGAGGCTTCTCTATTATGTTTTCCGGTATCTTTAGGTATCTCGCGAGCTGCCTGAGCTGGGTCTTGTATAGATCCGCCAGCGGCATGAGGTCTACGCCACCGTCCCCGTACTTTGTGAAGAAGCCTGTGAGCAGCTCCGTCTTGTTGGATGTGCCCATTACCATGCGACTTTGCATGTTAGCGTAGTAGTACGCGACTGTCATCCTGACTCTGGGCTTGACGTTGCCTGCTGTGATACGGTCTGTGACGTCATATTGGGGCAGCGTGTCACGCATCACATGTAATATGGGCGTGATATCCACAGTGTTACACGTGACGCCGAGGCGCTCACAGTGTTGCATCACATCCATGATATCACGCTCGGGCGTGACGTCACGCTCCGGCATAGTCACCACGGTCACTCTGTTGGCTCCTAGAGCCTTTACCGTGAGATCTAGAGTCACTGCTGAGTCTATGCCGCCGCTCACCGCCACGACGGCTCCGTCCAGACCCGACTTTTCTATGTTTTTGGCGATGAAATTCTTGATCTTGTACTCAATTTTTTTGCAGTTTATTTCTAGATCTTTTACCGAAACCATGTGGAAACCCTGTTAATGTATCTAAATAAAGACTTCCCCACGCTTGTTGTGCATAATTATATTAATTATATGCAAATATATTTGCGCTTTTTGTTTGTTTAATGAAATTTTTCAGTGTCCTCTTCCTGAAAACAGGTTTAACTAAGAACGTTCTATGGTATACAATTCTGTCAACAACACATATATGGGATTCCTGTTATGATCGCTGTGAGGTGGGCGTCAATGGCTTCTGAAGAGTACCAAAATATCGTCAAAAAAACGTTTAAAGACCCTATAACCGACTTGTTGTTGAAAAACAGCAATTTAACGAGGACGCAATTCGAAACACTTGTAATTGACATGTTAACCGATATAATGTCTGATGAAAAGATTTCTTTTCGACAAAAAACCCTATTTAGAGGTAAAAAGGTTAGTAGGGGCTCTTTTAGCCGTTCTTTATCTCAGGCTAGGAGGAATGTGATCTCCAGCATCTTCACCATCGTTTTGTTGAGTTACATTGGAGTATTCGACGCCAGGCCCTTCGACGAGTATTATGTTTTAGCTGAAAAATTAAAGGAATATGTGTCTGTAATAGAGTCTAGAGAGTTGAAGGCATCGAAGGAGATTCTAAAACAAATAGAGAACGAACTTATAGAGGGAATTGGCCGATTAGCGACCCCCACGAGCATAAAAATAGTGTGATATCACACTACATCACACTATCAAGGGCGATGCAGACCTGGCCTAAGGCGGTTCCACCGTCTCCCGGCGGCACCTTGGTGTTGAGTAAAACCGTTAAACCAGCTTTACGCAGTTTTTTCGACACATTCTTTGTGATGTATTCGTTGACGAAGACGCCGCCCGATAACCCTACGACAGATATCCCTGTATCCTCGGAAGCCTTTACCGCTATCTCGGATACGCCGTCTGAGAGATATTTCTGACCGAAAGCAGCTATATCTTGTTTTTTATGCTTTTTTAGTATTTCTGACAAGAAATATAGCGTATTTGATGTTTTAAGAACATATTTCCCATCTTTTCGATGAATTTCAATGTCGTGATTGACAAGACCTGGGTTTCCTTTGGCAGCAAGCGCTTCAAGCCTCATGGCGGGTTCCCCCTCATACGATCTGTAATATGTTAATCCAAGTAGAGCAGCTATGGAATCTAGGAACCGTCCAGAGCTCGAAGTCTTAAGGGTCTCAGAGTCTTTTAATAGCTTTAAAATGACTTCCAGCTCTGTTTTACCGTGAGGAAGCGCCCTTTCGACGTGATTTTCTGTGATATCACGTATAGTATCACCTGTGACGGCGTTACTCAGGCCCGCCACCAGCATCCTGTATGGGTGGTATGTGCATAGGTCTCCTCCCGGCATGGGCAGGTTTTCAAGGTGTCCAAGCCTCTCAAAATCGCCATAAGTTGATTTTAATATCTCTCCACCCCAAATTTGCCTATCTGAACCGTATCCCGCGCCGTCTAACGCGATCCCCAGTATCTCGTCGTCCCTGGAGACGTCGTTCTCGGCCATCACGGATACTATGTGTGCGTGGTGGTGCTGTGACCTCACAAGCGTCACACCCGTCTCACGTGATATCACCTCGGCCATCTGTGACGTCATATAACCCGGGTGGAGGTCACATCCCATCACATCCGGGTCACGCGTGATATTCAGCAGGTCACGCATGGTCTGGATGGCCTCCTCCTCGAACCCCAAGCCCTCCAAGGTATCCGTGTCCCCGAGGTACTGCGTCATGAAGACCTTGCCATTGGTGGCCACGGCAGCCGCGTTTCTAAGCTCGGCGCCGACGGAGATCCCTGTTCCCTTCCTCAGCGGCACGTCGACGGGGTCTGGAACGTAGCCCCTGGATCTCCTCGTGAACGAAGTATTACCTTCGATCATCCTAAGGACCGAGTCGTCGCAGCGGTTCACGATATTCCTGTTGTGAAGCAGATAGTAGTCAGCGATCCCGCCGAGCTCGTCGAACGCAGCCTTGTTCGAGATGGCCATGGGTAGACGCTTCTTGTTGCCGCTGGTCATTACCAGCGCAGGCTCGCTTAGCCTCTTGAACAGCATCGTCTGTATACCCGTGTATGGGAGCATCACGCCAACCGTGTCCAGCCCCGGGGCGACGAGCTCCGAGATGACCTTGTGCCTCTTCTTCAACAGAACGATTGGTTTTCTCCAAGACTGGATCACCCCAGCCTCGTCATCGTCTAGCTTGGCATAGGTCTTCACGGAATTCAGATCCGGGGACATCAACGCGAAGGGCTGATACGGCCTGCCCTTCCTCCTCCTGAACTCCTCGATGACGTCGTCCCTGGTGGCTAGAGACGCGAGATGTATGCCTCCGATCCCCTTCACCGCTACGATGCTGCCCTCCAACAGGTACCCGGCGACCTCCGTGAACAGGTCGTCAGCCACTATGGGTTTCCCGTCAGCGTCGTAGAGGCTCATCTCCGGCCCACAGACGCTGCACGTGATGCCCTGGGCGTCGAAGCGCCTGTCCATGGGGTCGTAGTAGTCCTTCCTGCATTGCCCGCACATGGGGAACTCGTGCATGTGGGTGCGCTCACGGTCGTAGGGGAGGGACCTCACAGAAGTGAAACGAGGGCCACACCAGGCGCAGGCCGTGAAGGGGTACTCGTACCACCTGCTACCCGGGGTAGCCATGTCCTCCAGGCAGTGGGGGCATATGCCTATGTCTGGCGGGTAGATGCCCGACGCGACCCTGCCCCTGTTCTGGCTCTTGTCGATGACGAACTCTGTGAACCTGCCAAGGTACGGCCTGTACTCGTGGACTACGTTCTCGATCTCGGAGACCTCGGGGGCCTCCTCCACGACGTCGCGGAGGAACTGAGTCACATGGCTCTTCTCTCCCTCAACGACTACCTCGACGCCGGCGTCGCCTAGGTTGATGACGTACCCTAAAAGGCTGTTCCTCACAGCCATCCTGTATATGAAGGGCCTGAAGCCTACGCCCTGGACCCTTCCTGTGATGCCGATCCTCGCCTCGACAAGTTCGCTGGAACTCAAATTGTTCAGGTTTTAGATGTACTGCGTAATTTAAACTATAATCATGTAAACGTGTACAACCATTTTAACAATCCAATATGATTTGAATTGTTTATAATAAATCACATTGTCCACGTATCCGAAACCGTAAAAAAGGAAGACTGTGAGCACAATACAGGGGAGATACTTGGAGCTAGTGTTCACCACCATCGCGTTGTTCATGGTAATTCTGGCCGCTAGCTACATCTTCCACCAGCGCATAAGGATGGCTCAGACCGAGTACGAGGAGAGCAAGTCCACCGTCAGGAACATAACCTTGGGGTTCACGCGCCAGGTCAAGAAGATGGAGACCGGCCTAGACAGGATCGAGCGCGAGGCCAACGAGGCAAGGTACATGGCTAACGAGGCTCTGAAGGCTACACAGGGAGGCAACGCCGCCGTCAAGGGGCAGGAGAAGGTGAAGGAGCTCACAGAGCGTGTGGGCACCATCGAGAAATCCATAGAGGATATGAGGACCGACCTCACCAGGCTCGCCACCCAGCCGCGCCTAGCGCCCGCGGCCATGCAAGTCGACGCGGCCATCCCGGTTCAAGGAGAGGACATATTCCAGCAGAT